>NZ_JBBCPK010000050.1:0-33253 GCF_037150775.1 Leclercia sp. M50 | reverse complement strand
AGGTACTCGCCGGTATATTGCTGAATGCGGGTAGCGATATCCTCGGCCACCCCCAGCGAGTACTCGAAGAACCACAGCGCCATGCGCATATCCTGGGCGCTGATATCCATCGTGGAGTGGGTATTGATAAAGGCGTAGAGCGGCAGGTATTCATTGAGTTGGTTGATGTCGCTGCACAACTCCATATCGTACTCGTCCCAGTCGAAGATGACGCCGCAGATACGGGGGTTATGTTCAATAAACTTCAGTAGATCGGCGCTGTTCTGTGGCCAGATTAGTTGAAACCCGCGCGATGCCAGCGCCTGCTCCAGCTCCTTGATGGGTTCGTCTTTATAAAAGACGCCGTGCGGCCCCATAATGGCAATGATATTCACGGTTTACCTCCTTAAAAAACATTAGCTAAGCATAGTTGAGGTAAACCATGGACATAAAAAAAGCCGCAACAGGGTGCGGCTTTTAAGATTATTGCGTAGCTTACGCGTAGCCGTAGCTCATCAGACGCTGGTAACGACGGTTCAGCAGATCTTCTTTGCTCAGCACGTCGAGATCAGCGAGGTCAGCCAGCAGCTGCGCCTTCAGGGAGGCGGCCATCACTTCTGGCTTACGATGCGCGCCACCCAGCGGTTCCGGGATAACGGTATCGATCAGCTTCAGCTCTTTCAGGCGAGGAGCGATAATGCCCATCGCTTCCGCAGCCATCGGGGCTTTATCGGCGCTTTTCCACAGAATGGAGGCACACCCTTCCGGGGAGATAACGGAATAGGTGCTGTACTGCAGCATATTCACTTTATCGCCCACACCAATGGCCAGCGCGCCACCGGAACCACCTTCACCGATAACGGTGCAGATAACCGGCACGCTTAAACGTGACATTTCACGCAGGTTACGGGCAATCGCTTCAGACTGACCGCGCTCTTCCGCGCCCACACCAGGATAGGCTCCCGGGGTGTCGATGAAGGTGATGATCGGCATGTTAAAACGCTCGGCCATCTCCATCAGACGCAGGGCTTTACGATAACCTTCTGGTGCTGGCATCCCGAAATTGCGGCGAATTTTTTCTTTGGTTTCGCGCCCCTTCTGGTGGCCAATAATCATCACCGGACGGCCGTCGAGACGCGCAATCCCACCAACGATAGCTTTATCGTCAGCGTATGCGCGGTCACCAGCCAGTTCGTCGAATTCATCAAACGCCAGGCGGACATAATCCAGGGTGTACGGACGCTGAGGATGGCGAGCCAGTTGAGCAACCTGCCATGCGCCGAGATCGGCAAAGATTTTACGCGTCAGTTCTACGCTTTTTTCACGCAGACGATGCACTTCTTCGTCGATGTTAATATCCAGTTTTTCATCCTGACGGCCCACGGCAGTCAGAGAATCGATTTTCGCTTCCAGCTCTGCAATCGGCTGTTCGAAATCAAGGAAATTCAGACTCATAGTATTCCTGTATTAGTCAAACTCCAGTTCCACCTGCTCCGAACCAATGAGGCCACGTAGATCGTTCAGTAAACGATCGCTCGGAGAGACACGCCACGACGCACCAAAGCGCAACCGTGCACGCGCATCCGCCCTCTGATAGTAGAGATGTACTGGAATGGTCCCCGAGCGGTGGGGTTCCAGAGACTGACGGAGTCGGTTTAAAAGCTGGTCATCAATTTGCCTGTCCGTCAGCGAGATAGCAAGCCCGCGAGCATATTTTTCCCGGGCTTCGTCAATGTCCATCACTTCGCGGGCGGTCATTTTAAGTCCCCCGCTGAAGTCATCAAAGCTGACCTGTCCGCTGACGATAAGTATGCGGTCTTTTTCCAGCAGCTGCTGGTATTTATCCAGCGCGTCGGTGAATAACATCACCTCCAGCCGCCCGGAACGGTCATCCAGCGTACAGATGCCGATACGATTGCCGCGTTTGGTGACCATAACCCTCGCAGCAATGACGAGCCCCGCAGCCGTAGTAATCTTACCACGTTCTGTCGGATGCATGTCTTTCAGCCGGTAGCCTCCGACATAGCGCTCAATTTCTTTAATATACTGATTGATCGGATGCCCGGTCAGATACAGGCCTAACGTCTCGCGCTCACCATCCAGCACGGTCTGTTCCGGCCACGGCTGACAGCTGGCATAGGATTGTTCAATCTGCTCCGGCTCTTCTGCCAGCACGCCGAACATATCCGCCTGGCCAATGGCCTCGGCTTTTGAGTGCTGGTCGGCGGCCTTCAGAGCGTCCCCCAGCGAGTTCATCAGCGCCGCGCGATGCGGCCCGAGACGATCGAACGCCCCGGACATAATCAGCTTTTCCAGCACCCGGCGGTTGAGCTTTTTAATATCGGTACGCGCACAGAGGTCAAACAGCTCGCGGAAGTAGCCGCCCTGGTTACGGGCTTCGATGATCGCTTCAATCGGCCCTTCACCCACCCCTTTAATCGCGCCGATGCCGTAGACAATCTCCCCGTCGTCATTGACGTGGAAGTGGTACTGACCGGAGTTGATGTCAGGCGGCAGGATTTTCAGCCCCATGCGCCAGCACTCATCCACCAGACCGACCACCTTCTCGGTGTTGTCCATATCGGCGGTCATTACCGCGGCCATAAACTCGGCCGGGTAGTGCGCCTTCAGCCACAGCGTCTGATAGGAGACCAGCGCGTAGGCCGCAGAGTGCGATTTGTTAAATCCGTATCCGGCAAATTTCTCTACCAGATCGAAGATTTTCATCGCCAGTTCGCCGTCGATGCCGTTTTTTTTCGCCCCATCTTCAAATATAGAGCGCTGCTTGGCCATCTCTTCCGGCTTTTTCTTACCCATTGCACGACGCAGCATATCCGCGCCGCCGAGGGTGTAGCCGGAGAGCACCTGGGCGATCTGCATGACCTGTTCCTGATACAGGATAATGCCGTAGGTTGGCTCCAGCACCGGCTTCAGGCTTTCATGCTGCCACTGAACATCCGGATAGGAGAGCTCCTCGCGGCCATGCTTACGGTCGATAAAGTTATCTACCATCCCGGACTGCAGCGGCCCCGGACGGAACAGCGCCACCAGCGCGATCATATCTTCGAAACAGTCAGGCTGCAGACGCTTGATCAAATCTTTCATGCCGCGGGATTCAAGCTGGAAGACCGCCGTGGTCTCCGAGCGTTGCAGCATATCGAAACTTTTCTTGTCATCGAGCGGGATCGCGGCGATATCAATCGGCTCCAGGCCCTGCTTGGCCCGGCGCGGGTTGATCATCTTCAACGCCCAGTCGATGATGGTGAGCGTACGCAAGCCGAGGAAGTCAAACTTCACCAGCCCGGCGTATTCCACGTCGTTCTTGTCAAACTGGGTGACCGGATGCAGGCCCGATTCATCGCAGTAGAGCGGCGCAAAGTCGGTAATTTTGGTCGGTGCAATGACCACCCCACCGGCATGTTTACCGGCGTTTCGGGTGACCCCTTCCAGCTTACGCGCCATGTCGATCAGCGCTTTGACCTCTTCATCCGCCTCGTAGATTTCCGGCAGCTGCGGCTCCGCTTCGAACGCTTTCGCCAGGGTCATGCCCGGGTCAGGCGGTACCAGCTTCGAGATGCGGTCAACAAAGCCGTACGGATGCCCCAGTACGCGGCCCACGTCGCGGATAACTGCTTTTGCCGCCATGGTACCGAAGGTAATGATCTGCGATACCGCGTCACGACCGTACATGTCTGCCACGTGTTCAATGACCTGGTCGCGTTTCTCCATGCAGAAATCGACGTCAAAGTCGGGCATCGAGACACGTTCCGGGTTGAGGAAGCGTTCGAACAGCAGGTCAAATTCCAGCGGATCGAGATCGGTAATTTTCAGCGCATAGGCCACCAGCGATCCGGCACCCGAACCACGGCCCGGCCCTACCGGTACGCCGTTGTCTTTCGACCACTGGATAAACTCCATAACGATCAGGAAGTAGCCGGGGAACCCCATCTGGTTAATAACCTGGAGCTCAACGTCCAGACGCTCGTCATACTCCGGGCGCTTCTCGGCGCGAACGGCCGGATCCGGGAACAGAAACTCAAGGCGCTCTTCCAGACCTTCTTTCGATTTCATGACCAGGAAGTCTTCGGTGGTCATGTCGCCGGTCGGGAACTGCGGCAGGAAGTATTCACCCAGACGGACGGTGACGTTACAGCGCTTTGCGATCTCTACGCTGTTCTCCAGCGCTTCCGGGATATCGGAAAACAGCTCGCACATCTCCTCTTCGCTGCGCATATATTGCTGCGGCGAATAGTTGCGGGGGCGTTTCGGATCGTCGAGGGTAAAACCATCGTGGATAGCGACGCGAATTTCATGGGCGTCAAAATCGTCGGCGTTGATGAAGCGCACATCGTTGGTGGCAACTACCGGCAGGCCCTGCTCTTCCGCCAGCGCCACCGCGGCATGCAGATAGCTCTCTTCATCAGGGCGACCGGTGCGGATCAGCTCCAGGTAGAAGCGATCCGGGAAATACTCTTTATAAAAATCGACGCACTGCTCCACCAGGGCGGTGTTGCCGCGCAGCAGGCATCGGCCTACGTCGCCCATACGCCCGCCGGAGATGAGCAGCAGCCCCTCATTCAGCTCCGCCAGCCACGCGCGATCGATCCACGGGCCCTGCGGGCCGTAGCCGCGCTGATAGGCACGGGAGATCAACAGCGTCAGGTTCTGATAGCCGGTATTGTTCAGCGCCAGGACGGTAATTTGCGTCATTTCATCGGCGAGAAGCTCGCTCTGTACGTGAAAATCAGCACCAATTACCGGCTTAATCCCGGCACCGTGCGCCGTTCCGTAGAACTTCACCAGACCGCACAGGTTAGTGAAGTCGGTGATCGCCAGCGCAGGCATGCCAAGCGAGGCCGCCTTTTTCACCAGCGGCCCGGTCTTCGCCAGCCCATCAATCATGGAATAGTCGCTGTGCACCCGCAGGTGTACGAAACGTGGTTCAGCCATCTTCAGATTCCGCGTTACTTATTGGCGTCTTGATTCAGGACATCAGTCCCAGTGCGCGTTTTACCGGTCCAAAACTGCGGCGGTGGTGCTCAGTTGCGCCGTGTTCAGCCAGTCTTTCCAGATGGAAAGCGGTAGGATACCCCTTATGCTGGGCAAAACCATACTGGGGAAATGTGAGATCCAGCGCGGCCATTTCAGCATCGCGCGTGACTTTAGCCACGATCGAGGCGGCACTAATTTCCGCCACCCGGCTGTCGCCCTTTACCACCGCCAGCGACGGCATGGGCAGCGCCGGGCAACGATTACCGTCGATCAGCACATACTCCGGCACCACGCTCAGCCCGGCGACGGCACGCTGCATCGCCAGCATGGTGGCATGCAGAATATTCAGTTCGTCGATCTCATGCGGTTCCGCCCGCCCGACACTCCAGGCCAGCGCTTTCTCTTTAATTTCATCGTATAAGGCCAGGCGGCGCTTCTCGGATAATTTCTTCGAGTCATTCAGACCGATAATCGGACGAGCAGGATCGAGGATCACTGCGGCAGTAACCACTGCGCCCACCAGCGGCCCACGCCCTACTTCATCCACTCCCGCCACCAGATGGGCGTGAGGGTAAACAAATTCCATCATTTCGCTAACTCCAGCACCGCGTCAGCTGCCTGCTCGTCGGCATTACAGCGGATTTGCTGATGCAGTTCCCGGAATGTGTCATGCATTTCATGGCTGGTTTTGCCGTTAGCCAGCAGCGGCAGCAACGCAGCGGCTAATGCCTGCGGCTGGCACTCATCCTGCAGCAACTCTTTCACCAGCTCACGTCGGGCAAGCAGGTTCGGCAGGGAGACGTAATCCGTTTTCACCAGCCGTTTTGCCAGCCAGAAGGTAAACGGCTTCATACGATAACCCACGACCATCGGGCATTTTGCCAGCATGCACTCCAGCGCAGCGGTACCCGATGCCAGCAACGCGGCATCGCTGGCCACCATCGCCTCACGCCCTTTGCCATCCAACAGATGGACATGCAGATCGGGGGCGACTTCCGCTTTAATACGCTCGAACTGCTCCCGGCGTTTGGCATTCACCAGCGGCACGACCACTTCCAGGTCAGGGTAAGTCTGACGCAGAATTTGCGCAGTTTTCAGAAAATCAGCGCTGAGCATTTCGACTTCTGCGCCGCGGCTCCCCGGCAACAGCGCCAGGCAGTGGGCATCATGTGAAATACCCAGCAGGTCACGTGCACCATTTTTATCGGGATCCAGCGGCATGGCGTCGGCCATGGTATGGCCGATAAAGCGGCACGGAACGTTGAATTTATCGTAAAACGCTTTTTCGAAAGGCAGGAAGGCCAATACCAGATTCGTCGATCTGCCTATTTTGAAAACGCGTTTCTGTCGCCACGCCCACACGGACGGACTGACATAATGGATGGTTTTAATGCCCTGTTTTTTCAGATTACCTTCAAGAGTAATGTTGAAGTCAGGCGCATCAATGCCCACGAACACATCGGGCTTAAGTTCGGTAAAACGACGCGTCAGATCGGCGCGGATGTGCAGCAACCGGCGCAGGCGACCCAGTACCTCGACGATGCCCATCACCGCCAGCTCTTCCATTTCGTACCAGGCTTCGCAGCCTTCAGCCTGCATCAATGGGCCAGCAACGCCGACAAAGCGCGCGTTGGGAACGCGCGCTTTGAGCGCTCGAATCAGACCAGCACCAAGAATATCGCCGGAGGTTTCTCCGGCGACGAGGGCGATCGTAAGCGGACGACTATCGACCATTAACGAATCAGACCACGGGTTGAGCGTGCGAAGAACTCCACAAACGCATTCACCTCAGGATGCTGCTTCGCCAGTTCGGCAATTTCCGGCTTAGCCTCTTCCAGCGTTTTACCGTTACGGTACAACTGCTTGTAAGCGTTGCGGATAGCCATAATCGCTTCACGGCTAAAACCGCGACGCTTAAGGCCTTCGATGTTGACGCCAAACGGCGTCGCATGGTTACCCTGTGCAATCACATATGGCGGAACGTCCTGCGCCACGCCGGAGCAGCCGCCAACCATCACATGCGCACCAATGATGCAGAACTGATGGACAGCGGTCATGCCGCCAATGATTGCATAATCATCAACTGATACGTGTCCCGCCAGCGTTGCGTTGTTGGCGAGAATGCAGCGGTCACCCACGGTACAGTCATGCGCGATATGCGCGTTGACCATAAACAGGTTATCGCTGCCCACCTTCGTCAACTCACCGCCCTGTACTGTGCCACGATGAATGGTGACGCTTTCGCGAATGCGGTTACGATCGCCAATTTCCACACGGGTTGGTTCGCCAGCATATTTCAGATCCTGGTTAACTTCACCGATGGAGGCGAACTGATAGATCACGTTGTCGCGGCCAATAGTCGTATGACCATTCACCACGACATGAGATTTCAGTACGGTACCCTCACCAATTTCGACATGGGGTCCAACAATACAGAATGGACCAATGTGGACGTTAGCACCGATAACGGCACCCTCTTCCACAATGGCGGTTGGATGAATAAAGGCGGTTTTATCAATCACGTATCAGGCCTCCCGGCTACGCGCACACATCATGGTAGCTTCGCAAACAACCTTGCCGTCAACCAGAGCTACGCCTTTGAAGCGAGTCAGGCCGCGACGCGTTTTTTCAAAAGTCACTTCCATGATCATCTGATCACCAGGCACGACCGGGCGCTTGAAGCGCGCTTCGTCGATACCTGCGAAGTAATAGAGCTCACCTGGCTCCAGCTTCCCAACGCTTTTAAACGCCAGAATACCGGTAGCCTGAGCCATCGCTTCCAGGATCAATACGCCCGGGAAGATAGGCTTCCCAGGGAAATGCCCCTGGAAGAATGGCTCGTTTACAGAAACATTTTTCACTGCGCGCAGAAAACGACCTTCTTCAAAATCCAGCACACGGTCTACCAGCAAAAACGGGTAGCGGTGCGGCAGAAGTTCTAAAATCTCTTCAATATGCAGAGTATGAGTGTCAGTAGTCAAAATACTCTTCCTGTCAAAATATCTGAATGGCAATAATAACACGGCCTGCCGGTTTATAAGAAAGCCGACAGGCCGGGAAGTGTGCGTTAAACGGGTGAACGCTTAGTCTTGTTGATCGATTTTGCGCTCAATGGCCTTGAGGCGCTTGCTCATATCATCAATATTCATCACCAGGGCTGCAGTCTTACGCCACACCTTGTTAGGCTGCAACGGAATGCCTGAAGAGTAGACGCCCGGTTCGGTGATTGGACGCATAACCATGCCCATACCGGTAACCGTAACCTTATCGCATATTTCCATATGCCCGTTAATGACGCTGGCGCCGCCAATCATGCAGTAACGGCCAATCTTCAGGCTGCCCGCCATAATAACGCCACCGGCAACGGCAGTATTGTCGCCAATCACAACGTTATGTGCAATCTGGCACTGGTTATCGATGATAACACCATTACCGATGATCGTGTCATCAAGCGCACCACGGTCAATAGTCGTGCATGCACCGATTTCGACGCGATCGCCGATGATCACCCGGCCAAGCTGCGGGATCTTAACCCAGTTACCACGATCGTTGGCGTAACCGAAACCATCCGAACCGATAACAGTACTGGACTGGATCAGGCAGTTTTCGCCAATTTCGATCTCATGATAAACAGAGACATTGGCCCACAGGCGAGAGCCTGCACCAATTTTTGTTTTTTTACCGACGAAGCAACCGGCACCAATGACCACGTTATCGCCCAGCACGACGTCTGATTCGATAACCGCATTTGCACCAATTGATACGTTGTTACCCAGCTGCGCCGTTGGGTCAATCACCGCACTGGGTGCGATGTTTTGCGCCGGCTGCGGCGTGGTATCCAAAATTTGTGCCATACGGGCATACGTCAGGTAGGGGTTCTTCACTACCAGCGCAGCACCTGCGGCAAACGGCAAATCGTCCTGCGTCATGACGACAGCAGACGCCTGGCAAAGCGCCAGATGTTCACGGTACTTAGGGCTTACCATGAAGGTGATATTGCCTGCTTTAGCAGATTGCATGGACGCAACAGCGGTGATGACGATATCGCCATCACCGTGTAATTCTGCATCCAACTGCTGAGCTAAATCAGCGAGTCGAATTGAAGGCATTACTTATTTAACCTGTTTCAGGACATCAGCGGTGATGTCTTTAACATCGCTGCTGTTGAATGCAACGGCGTTGGCATCAACAACCAGATCGATGCTCTGATCGGCAGCTACAGCTTTCACAGCGGACTGGATACGGGTAACCAGCTTGCCGCGCTCCTCGTTAGAACGACGTTGACGATCCTGCTCAAAAGCTTGCGCTTTCTGAGAGAAAGTCTGACGCTGAGCCATTACGTCTTTTTCCAGTTTGCTACGTTCGCTCGCTTTCATGGTAGAACCATCGCGCTGCAGACGCTGCATTTTGGATTGCAGATCGTTTTCCATACCCTGCAGTTCGCTTGCACGGCCTTTGAACTCGCTCTCCAGCTTGGCAGAAACACCTGTTTTCTGCGCAACCTGCTGGAACAAGTTACCCATATTGACGATTGCAATTTTGTCCGCTGCCTGAGCAGAAGTTGCCATCGCTAAACCGAGACCTGCAGCTAATAACCACTTTTTCACAATTAACTCCTTACCATCCCATTGGCACCCGAAGGTACCGTTCTTTGCGTGGCAAGGCGATCCTGCGATCGCCAGTTGTCAGCGCTACACTGCCAACGCATTCCTTTGCGACGGACAATTACCAGGTTTTACCAATGTTAAACTGGAACTGCTCCGCCTTGTCTCCATCATATTTCTTAAACGGCTGGGCGTAAGAGAAGACCAACGGCCCCAGCGGTGACATCCATTGTAGTGCGAGACCCGCAGACATACGAATATTGCTCGGATCGCTGTAGTCCGGAATACCTGCAGCCCTGGTCGCACTGGTATTTTCCCAGTTAGTATCCCATACGGTACCCGCATCCACGAAGAAGGAGGTACGAACGGAGTTGGCATACTTATCGCTGATAAACGGCGTAGGGGTAATAAACTCCAGGCTGGCAACACCCATGGCGTTACCGCCTACTGCATCGTCGGAGCTACAT
This sequence comes from Leclercia sp. M50, assembly GCF_037150775.1. Classification (NCBI taxonomy): domain Bacteria; kingdom Pseudomonadati; phylum Pseudomonadota; class Gammaproteobacteria; order Enterobacterales; family Enterobacteriaceae; genus Leclercia; species Leclercia sp. M50. The sequence continues at coordinate 23,211 of NZ_JBBCPK010000050.1, read as the reverse complement.
ACTTCGCTTGATGAAGACTTATCGCAGTTATCTTCGTCGTTACCGCCGTAGTAGGCTGCTTTCGGACCAATATTATTGGACTGGAAGCCACGTACGGTACTTGAGCCACCCGCATAGAAGTTTTCATAGAATGGCAGCTCTTTGCCACCTAAACCATCGCCGTAGCCCCAGCGTGTACGACCCAGAACCACCCATTTATGGTCTTCATCGATCGGGAAGTAGGAGGCGGTATCCAGCGTAACCTTGTAGAACTCGTTATCCGAGCCCGGAATGGTCACTTTACCGTTCAGGTTGACGCGCGAACCTTCGGTCGGGAAGAAACCACGGTCGAGGCGGTTGTACGTCCAGCCATAGTTGAAGGTGAAGTCATCTGCGGCAAAACCGTTATCATCATTCGAGGTGCTGGCAGACTGTCCGATAGAGTCCAGATAACGCCACATTGCCACCTGCGGTTGCATGTTCGACAGGTCGTTATGGACGTAACCTAAGCCCGCACGCAGGGTGTTATATTCGTTAACCGGGAAACCGAGCGTACCATCAACGCCGTAGCTTTTGTTGGTATACGAAGACAGGTCCGCATCATCCGCTTTAAAGTCGTTATAGAAGATACGGCCGCCCAGACTCACACCATCAACGGTGAAGTAAGGGTTAGTCACGGAGAGCTCAGAGTAAGTCTGGTAGTCGTTCTTGGTACCGTTGATACCCACGGAGTAGCCCGTACCTAACCAGTTATCCTGCTGTACACCCACCTGGAAGCTAACGCCACTTTCTGTGCCGTAACCGACACCAAAGTTAAAGCTACCGGTGTTACGCTCTTTAACCTTGTAAACGACATCAACCTGATCCGGTTTACCTGGCACACGCTGGGTGTCGGTATCCACCGTTTCGAAGTAACCCAGACGGTTCAGACGCTCTTTACCCTGATCAACCAGGTCGCTGCCCAGCCACGCCCCTTCCATCTGGCGCATTTCGCGGCGCAGGACAGAATCTTTGGAGGTATCGTTACCCTCAAAGCGGATCTTACGCACGTAGAAACGGTTACCCGCATCGACGTTGACGTGTAGCTTAACGGTTTTATCCGCATCGTTGATTTCAGGCTGGGTCTGAACGCGCGGGTAAGCGTAACCATAACGGCCGAGCAGCTTCTTAATGCCGTCTTCCATTTTGGTGACTTTGGAACCGCTATAGAGTTCACCCGGCTGCAGTTTGGTCAGGCTCTCAATCTCTGCAGAATGGCCCGCGAGGTTACCGCTTACTTCAACGCCCGAAAGCGTATACTTATCGCCTTCAGTGATGTTAACGGTAATGTAGATGCCTTTCTTGTCCGGAGTCAGACTGACCTGGGTCGAGTCAATGTTGAAACGGGCGTAACCGCGATCCAGGTAGTAGCTGCGCAGGGTTTCGAGATCGCCCGCCAGTTTCTGTTTCTGATACTTACGGTCGCCAACAACGTTCCACCACGGCACTTCATCACGCAGCTGGAACGTTGAGATCAGTTCATCGGTGCTGAATGCATGGTTACCAACGATGTTGATCTGCTGAATCTTCGCGGAAACACCTTCCTGGAAGACCAGTTTCAGATCGACACGGTTACGCGGCAGCGGCGTGACAACCGCTTTCACGCTGGCGCTGTATTTACCGACGCTGTAGTAGAAATCTTCCAGCCCTTTCTCAATATCAGAGAGGGTGGTGCGATCCAGGGATTCGCCAACGCGAACGCCAGAGGCCTCAAGGTTCTGCTTGAGCATATCGTCTTTCACCGACTTGTTGCCGGAAAAGGTGATGCTCGCAATTGTCGGGCGCTCTTTCACCTGAACCAGTAGCGTATCACCATCGCGCAGAACGCGAACGTCCTCAAAGTTGCCAGTGGCAAACAGGGCGCGAATGGTATTACTAATGTCTTCATCATTAACCGTGTCGCCTGGGCGCACTGGCATACTGAGGAGGGCCGCACCAACGGCGACTCGCTGAAGGCCTTCGAAATGAATATCTCTCACTACGAACCCGTCAGCACCGTATACGGTCGCGCTGCTAAACAGCAGCGACGCTATGAGCAACTTTTTCATCGCCATCGTTATTATGCGTTCTTCCTAACACTCTCTTACAACCGAGAGAAATCATTGAAAAGTGCAAGCCCCATTAACAGCACCAGTAAAATCGAACCAATGCGATAACTAAAGTCTTGAACTCGCTCGGATACCGGCCCGCCTTTTAGCTTCTCTATCGCTAAAAACAGCAGATGGCCCCCGTCTAAAACGGGAAGTGGGAACAGGTTGATTATCCCGAGGTTCACGCTAATGAGCGCAAGAAACATCAGATAGTAAATCACCCCGAACTCTGCTGACATCCCAGCCCCCTGAGCGATCGAGATCGGCCCACTGAGGTTGTTCAGTTTTACATCACCGGTAATCAATTTACCCAGCATCTGCACGGTCAGCTTCATCAATTGCCATGTTTTATCCGTGGCTTCAAGGATGGCGCTGAACGGCCCATACTGGCGTATTGTCTTGTACTCATCAGGCAGCGGGATCACTTTAGGCACCACGCCTGCGAACCCTTCAGCCTTTCCGCCGCCCGGCTTGGTATCCGGAATCAACGTTAAGGAGAGCGGACTCCCCTGCCTTTCTATCTCCAGCGCCAGCGGCGTTCCTGGATTATCACGCACCAGAGTAACAAAGGTCATCCATTGCGTTAAAGGCTGACCATCGACTTTAACGATCCTGTCGCCAGCTTGCAAACCTGCTTTACGCGCTGCTGAATCAGCCTGGACTTCAGCCAGTACCGGTTCAATCTGCGCGCTGCGCGGCCGGATACCTAATGCCGCAACAGGATCTTCCTTGTCCGGCTCAAAGGTCCAGTGGCGCAAATCCAGAATTTTATTCTGACGCTGCTCTGAACCGAAAGATGACACGCTGACGGTGGTTCTCTCATCGCCAATTTTGGCGACCAGTTGTAACCGAACGGCATCCCAGTCAGGGGTTTCGATGCCATCAATTGCTTTAAGTTCCATCCCCGGATTAATTTGCGCGCTTGCCGCGATGGAGTTGGGTGTAATTTCACCAACAACCGGACGAACGCCAGGGACACCAATGATAAACACCAGCCAGTAAGCAAAGACGGCAAAGATGAAATTTGCAACCGGACCGGCAGCAATGATAGCGGCGCGCTGACCAACAGTTTTGTTGTTGAACGCGTAGTGGCGCATTTCAGGAGCAACCGACTCTACGCGTTCATCCAGCATCTTGACGTAGCCGCCTAAGGGGATGAGGGCAATAACAAATTCTGTGCCGTGGCGATCGGTACGACGCCAGAGCGCTTTACCAAAGCCAATGGAAAAGCGCTCAACACGCACGCCACAGCGCCGAGCAACCCAGAAATGGCCAAATTCATGCACCGTGATAAGTACACCCAGTGCAACAATGAATGCCGCCAGATTCCAGAGAATGCTAAGCATAAAACCTTCCGTTAAATCGTCCCAAACACCAGCAAAAACAGGCAGGCAAACACGGGTACTGCCGCCGTCAGGCTGTCTATGCGATCCAGGATACCACCGTGCCCTGGAATGAGATTGCCACTGTCTTTGATCCCTGCTTCACGCTTAAACATACTCTCGGTCAAATCACCCAGCACGGAAGCCAGCGCTGCGACAATTGAACAGACCAATAATGTTGCCGGTGCGACCTCGAGGTTGGCCCATACGCCGTAACCCCAGGAGATAATCGCCGCCGTAAACAGACCACCGATAAAGCCCTGCCAGGTTTTACCCGGAGAGACTTTCGGGGCCAGCTTATGTTTGCCAAACAGTTTACCAAACATATAGGCGCCAGAGTCAGCCCCCCAGACGAGAATCATGACATAAAGCAGCCATAACGCGCCGCTGTATGGGTTATCGTCATAGTGCCAGGTGCGCAGGGCAAGCATTCCCCAGAAGAAAGGAACGATGGTAAATAGCCCAAAGCAGAGGCGCAGCACTTTCGAGTTACGCCACAGCGAGGCCGAGCCCGGATAGAAGAGCACCAGCAGCAACGCTGCCAGCCACCATCCCAGCGAAAGCCAGAGCGAACCTGCAATGATCGGTTGATGGATATTGTGATGGTACTCTGGCAGCATGAAGAGCATCAGCGCCAGCATCAGGCCGCACAGCACCGCCAGCCATACCCGCTGGGAACGCGAGGTAAAGCCGCTAAGCTGTCCCCATTCCCACGCCGCCAGCATGCAAACGACCAGTGTGACAATCGCAAATCCCACCGGAGGCAGTAAAAACAGCGCCGCGATGACAACAGGTATTAAAACAAACGCAGAAATCAGGCGATACTTCAGCAAAAGCTACCCCCATCAGGCGTTTTCGCCACCAGGCTCGGTACCACCGAAACGACGCTCTCGATTGGCAAAGGCATGCAGCGCACCTTCAAAGTCTTGTTCATCAAAATCGGGCCAAAGAACATCTGTAAAGTAAAGTTCGGCATAGGCAATTTGCCACAGCAAAAAGTTACTGATGCGATGTTCTCCCCCTGTCCTAATTACTAAATCCACGGGTGTCAGTTCACTCATGCAGATTTGCTTGCTCAGCGCCTCTTCATCAATCTGGTCCGGCCTTAAGAGCCCTTCCTGAACCTGTTCAGCCAAATGCCGCACACCCTGGACAATATCCCAACGTCCGCCATAATTCGCAGCGATATTGAGCGTTAAGCCGGTATTTTGCCCGGTCAACGCCTCCGCTTTACGAATGCGTTCCTGCAGACGTGAGTTAAAACGACTGGTATCGCCGATAATACGCAGGCGAACGTTGTGGCGGTGCAGGCTTTTTACTTCGCTGTCTAGCGCCCACACGAACAATTCCATCAACGCGCTAACTTCCTGCGCAGGTCGATTCCAGTTTTCACTGCTGAAAGCATAGAGCGTTAACGCGTCAATGCCGTTATTGGCGGCAAAAGAAACCGCGCGGCGCACAGATTTCGCCCCAGCTTTATGCCCAAAGGCTCGGATCTTCCCTTGTCTTTTCGCCCAGCGGCCATTGCCATCCATGATGATTGCTACATGACGACAGCCATGAGCCGGCAAGTTTTCGCTTATTGGTTGGTTCGCAGACAACATAACGCGTTTTTGGTCCCTGAAAGGATTTAACGGTACTCAGGAATACTGAAGCCTTTACGTAAAAAAGCCGTGTCATACCACGGCTTACCTGACCACAGAACGTCAACTACCCGCAATCAGGTGGCGCAGACTATATCACTGAAGCCCAACGCTAACAAATAGCAAGACCACCTGCGGGTGGATTATCACCAGCTTGCGAGGTGCGTCACCGCTTTTTGCGCCGTGAGCCTCGCTTTCGCGTCGACGGTCAATACGTCATCCACACTTTGCGGTTCGCGTAGATCCATCGCCTCAAGCACAGACAGGTTCAGCGCAGCGATATCCGTAAAGCGGATCTGCTTTTCGAGGAAGGCGGCGACAGCGATTTCGTTCGCCGCGTTAAGTGCGGTCGTCGCCGCTTGCCCCTGCTCGAAGGCCTCCATTGCCAGCTTCAGACATGGATAACGCTGATAATCAGGCGCGCTAAACGTCAGCGCACTCAGCTTGCAAAAATCGAGTGGCTTAACGCCTGAGCTTACGCGGTTTGGCCAGGCCATCGTATGGGCGATAGGCGTGCGCATATCAGGTTCACCTAACTGCGCCATCACGCTGCCATCACGATAACGCACCATGGAGTGGATCACCGACTGGGGATGAATCAACACTTCCATCTGCGCTGCCGAGGCGTTAAATAACCAGCGGGCTTCAATATATTCCAGACCTTTATTCATCATGGTGGCCGAATCAACGGAGATTTTACGCCCCATCGACCAGTTCGGATGACGGCATGCCTGATCCGGAGTCATTGAGACCAGTTCAGACAGCGGCGTGTCACGGAATGGGCCACCAGACCCGGTAAGCAGGATAGAAGAGACGCCATTCTGCTCGAGATCAGCGTACCCCAGGTTCTCCTGAAAGGGTTGCGGTAAACTCTGAAAAATCGCGTTATGTTCGCTATCTACCGGCAAAAGGCGCGCGCCATTGCGCTTCACGGCGTCCATAAACAGGCGGCCACAGGTTACCAACGACTCTTTATTGGCCAGCAAAACGGATTTTCCGGCATCGATCGCTGCAAGCGTAGGCAGTAACCCCGCCGCGCCGACGATAGCGGCCATGACCTGGTCGACATCGTCCAGCGCGGCCATTTCACAGGCGGCCTCTGGCCCGCTCAGCACCTCGGTACGGCTGCCCTTCTCCGCCAGCAACGCCTTAACCTGCCGGGCGCTCGCTTCATCATCCATCACCGCGTAGCGCGGGGTAAACTCCAGACACTGTTCCACCATACGATGAACGTTTTTGCCTGCGACAAGGGCGGCCACCGCATAGTGGTCTGGATTATGGCGAACAACATCGAGAGTGCTGCAACCAATTGAACCGGTTGAGCCAAGGAGTGTTAATTGCTTCATGAGATGCCCGGAAAAGTGAACCAGAAAAGCAAAACGCCGCCAGCAAAGCCCAAAGGCCTTCTGTACGGCGTTTTATCAGATTACGACAGAAATCAGAACTGCATCAGTTCTGCTTCTTTTTCTGCCAGCGCCGCGTCAATTTTCTTGATAGCGGCGTCGGTCAGTTTCTGAACGTCGTCCTGGGAACGGCGATCGTCGTCTTCGCTGATCTCTTTCTCTTTCAGCAGCGCCTTCACTTTATCGTTCGCGTCGCGGCGAACGTTACGTACGGAAACACGGCCCTGCTCGGCTTCGCCACGTACCACTTTGATCAGGTCTTTACGACGCTCTTCGGTCAGCGGTGGCAGTGGAACGCGAATGTCTGTACCGGCTGAGCTTGGGTTCAGACCCAGATCGGAGGCCATGATCGCTTTCTCAACGGCCGGGCCCATAGAGCGGTCAAAGACGTTGATTTTCAGCGTACGGGTATCTTCGACCGTCACGTTAGCCAGCTGACGCAGTGGAGTCGGCGTGCCGTAGTATTCCACCACGATGCCGTCCAGCAGGCTTGGGGAAGCACGGCCTGTACGAATTTTGCTGATTTGGTTTTTGAACGCTTCGACGCATTTATCCATGCGTACTTCAGCATCTTTTCTGATGTCGTTAATCACGTTACGAATCCTTGAAAACTTGTCTCAGGCAGACTATCCGCCAGCACCACCGTTAATGATGTGCTAAGTATAGTCCCGTTTAATTCATGACAACGCCCGGGGCGTGTCCAGGTAAGAAACCCATAGAAAGTAGAGCGGAATCTTACCTGTATTTATCGTCGACGGAAATTATTCCGTGATCAAAGTGCCTTCTTTTTCGCCCATTACAACGCGACGCAGCGCGCCAGGCTTATTCATGTTGAAGACACGAATCGGCAATTTGTGGTCGCGAGCCAGCGTGAAGGCGGCAAGATCCATCACTTTCAGCTCTTTATCCAGTACTTCGCTATAGGTCAGCTGATCGTACATGGTCGCCGCAGGATCTTTTGCCGGATCGGCCGTAAACACGCCATCCACTTTAGTGGCTTTCAGCACCACATCGGCTTCGATTTCGATACCGCGCAGGCAGGCTGCGGAATCGGTCGTAAAGAACGGGTTACCCGTACCGGCGGAGAGGATCACCACGCGGTTATTGCGCAGCAGGCTGATCGCTTCGGCCCAGCTGTAGTTATCACAGACGCCATTCAAAGGAATAGCGGACATCAGGCGCGCATTCACATAGGCACGATGCAGGGCATCACGCATTGCCAGGCCATTCATGACCGTTGCCAGCATACCCATGTGATCGCCCACAACGCGGTTCATGCCAGCTTTTGCCAGCCCTGCACCACGGAAAAGGTTACCACCGCCAATGACTACGCCAACCTGGATGCCCAGTTCAACCAGTTCTTTGATCTCCTGCGCCATGCGGTCAAGGATGCTTGCGTCAATACCGAAGCCTTCCGACCCCTGCAGCGCTTCGCCACTCAGCTTAAGCAGAATACGTTTGTAAACAGGTTTTGCATTGGTAGCCATATTTCTTTCCTGGGACTGTCAACGATTAAGATGAGGTTAATTCTGGCGACATGATATATCGCATCTCAACACAGACTCTATAGGCGTCTGGCTGAATTACACTGCCGTACACAAAAAGAAGCCGCCCTCAGGCGGCTTCTTTTCGCTGATTAAGACTGCTTGGACATTGCAGCAACTTCTGCTGCGAAGTCAGTCTCAACTTTCTCGATGCCTTCGCCCACTTCGAAGCGGATGAAGCCAGTTACGTCAGCGTTGTGCTCTTTCAGCAGCTGCGCAACAGATTTGCTTGGATCCATAACGAATGGCTGACCAGTCAGAGAAACTTCGCCGGTGAATTTCTTCATGCGGCCTTCAACCATTTTCTCTGCGATCTCTTTTGGCTTGCCAGACTGCATGGCGATGTCCAGCTGAACCTGGTACTCTTTTTCTACCACTTCAGCAGAGACGTCTTCTGGCTTAACGAATTCTGGCTTGCTTGCAGCAACGTGCATTGCCAGCTGTTTAACCAGCTCTTCGTCAGCGCCTTTAGCCGCAACCAGAACACCGATACGTGCACCGTGCTGGTAGCTGTTCAGAACGTCACCTTCGAGGATAGCAACACGGCGGATGTTGATGTTCTCACCGATTTTCGCTACCAGCGCAACGCGCTCTTCTTCGAACTGTGCTTTCAGGACTTCAACATCAGTCACTTTACCTGCAACAGCTGCGTCCAGTACTTTGTCAGCGAATGCCTGGAAACCACCATCTTTAGCAACGAAGTCAGTCTGGCAGTTAACTTCCAGAATCACGCCGAAGTTGCCTTCGATTTTGGTTTTGATCACGCCGTCAGCAGCAACGTTGCCTGCTTTCTTAGCTGCTTTGATCGCACCGGATTTACGCATGTTTTCGATAGCCAGCTCGATGTCGCCGTTAGCTTCAACCAGCGCTTTCTTACACTCCATCATGCCTGCGCTAGTACGTTCACGCAGCTCTTTTACCAGGGATGCGGTAATTTCAGCCATTCTAAAATCCTCGGGAGATGTGAACTGCCCGGCCTGCGGCCAAACAGTATAAATTGAAAAAAGGGGCCGGTAATGGGCCCCTATTCATACACGGTACTAATAAGGGGTAGAACCTTATTATTCAGCTTCTACGAAGCTTTCTTCCGCCTGAGAAGCCAGATCCTGGGAACGGCCTTCACGAACGGTAGTAGCTACAGCGCTCAGGTACAGGCTAACAGCACGGATTGCATCGTCGTTACCCGGGATAACGAAGTCAACACCGTCCGGATCGGAGTTGGTATCAACGATTGCGAATACTGGGATACCCAGGTTGTTAGCTTCTTTGATTGCGATGTGCTCGTGGTCAGCATCGATAACGAACAGTGCGTCCGGCAGGCCGCCCATGTCTTTGATACCGCCCAGGCTGTTTTCCAGCTTGTCCAGCTCACGAGTGCGCATCAGCGCTTCTTTTTTGGTCAGCTTTTCGAAAGTACCGTCCTGAGACTGGGTTTCCAGATCTTTCAGGCGCTTGATGGACTGACGAACGGTTTTCCAGTTAGTCAGCATACCGCCCAGCCAGCGATGGTTCACGAAGAACTGGTCGCAGCTGTTAGCAGCTTCTTTCACAGCTTCGCTTGCAGCGCGCTTAGTACCAACGAACAGAATCTTACCTTTACGGGAAGAGATCTTGTTCAGCTCAGCCAGGGCTTCGTTGAACATTGGTACAGTTTTCTCAAGGTTGATGATGTGAACTTTGTTACGTGCGCCGAAGATGAAAGGCTTCATTTTCGGGTTCCAGTAACGGGTCTGGTGACCGAAGTGAACACCAGCCTTGAGCATGTCGCGCATGGAAACAGTTGCCATGTTTTAAAACCTCTATTTAAAAGTTGGGGTTATGCCTCCACGTATCCCATATTACCGACCCCAAAGGGCACCCCGGAATATGTGCCGATACGTGTGTGTTGTTACACAAAGTGAGATTTGTCGCTCCCGTCCATCCTGTGTATCTGAAATGGATCGGAAGTCCGGCGCGCTTTATATCACAAATCGCTACCCGAAACCAACAATTGTTGGCGGTGTGTGCGGTAAAGGAATCTCAGTTTGGCAGCATGTGCGCCTGACTGTTACCATTGACAACACTTAGACTAGTATTGTCGAAAAAAACGACACCGATGGACAGATTACATGGCTATCTCTATTAAGACACCTGAAGAAATTGAAAAGATGCGCGTCGCCGGTCGTCTGGCCGCTGAAGTGCTGGAAATGATCGAGCCGTTCGTTAAGCCGGGCGTTAGCACGGGCGAACTGGATCGCATCTGTAACGACTATATCGTGAACGAGCAGCACGCGGTCTCCGCCTGCCTCGGCTATCACGGCTTCCCGAAATCCGTCTGCATCTCTATTAATGAAGTGGTGTGCCACGGCATTCCGGATGACGAAAAACTGCTGAAAGATGGCGACATCGTTAACATCGACGTGACCGTCATTAAAGATGACTACCACGGTGACACCTCTAAGATGTTCATCGTCGGCAAACCCACCATTCTGGGTGAGCGCCTGTGCAAGGTGACCCAGGAGAGCCTTTATCTGGCGCTGAAGATGGTTAAGCCGGGCATTCGCCTGCGTACTCTCGGTGCGGCGATTCAGAAATTCGTTGAAGCCCAGGGTTTCTCTGTGGTGCGCGAATACTGCGGTCACGGTATTGGCCGGGTCTTCCACGAAGAGCCGCAGGTTCTGCACTATGATGCTGATGACGGCGGCGTGGTGCTGCAGGCGGGCATGACCTTCACCATCGAGCCGATGGTCAACTCCGGCGATTACCGCATCCGTACCATGAAGGATGGCTGGACGGTGAAAACCAAAGACCGGAGCTTGTCTGCCCAGTACGAGCATACTATTGTGGTGACAGACAACGGCTGCGAAATTCTGACGTTACGCAAGGATGACACCATCCCGGCGATACTCTCGCAAGACGCATGATAAGAAGCCGGCAAATGCCGGCTTTTTTAATGGCTATCGTTTTTTCTTATGGGTGGCGCGCAATGAGTAACCTTTTACCCGAACAGTATGCCAATACGGCACTCCCCACCCTTCCTGGTCAGCCGGATAACCCCGGCGTCTGGCCCACGGCCGAGCTGACGTGCGCGGGTATTAAAGCGCATATCGACACTTTCCAGCGCTGGCTGGGCGAGGCCTTTGACAGCGGGATCTCCGCCGAAGCGCTGATTGAGGCGCGCACGGAATTTATCGATCAGCTTCTGCAGCGTTTGTGGATTGATTACGGTTTTGGCCAGCTGGCCGACGTCGCGCTGGTGGCCGTTGGCGGCTATGGTCGTGGCGAGCTGCACCCGCTGTCGGATATCGATCTGCTGATCCTGAGCCGCAAAAAGCTGCCTGACGTGCAGGCGCAAAAAGTGGGCGAACTGTTGACCCTGCTGTGGGACGTCAAGCTGGAAGTCGGCCACAGCGTACGAACCCTGGAAGAGTGTCTGCTGGAGGGGTTATCCGATCTCACCGTCGCCACCAACCTGATTGAATCGCGTCTGCTGATTGGCGACGTGGCGCTGTTTCTTGAGCTGCAAAAACATATTTTCAGCGAGGGGTTCTGGCCATCGGAGAAGTTCTTCGCCGCCAAAGTCGATGAACAGCAGGTGCGCCACCAGCGCTACCACGGTACCAGCTACAACCTGGAGCCGGACATCAAAAGCAGCCCCGGCGGCCTGCGCGATATTCATACCCTGCAGTGGGTGGCCCGTCGCCATTTCGGCGCCACTTCGCTCGATGAGATGGTCGGTTTTGGTTTTCTCACCGAAGCGGAGCGTAACGAGCTAAATGAGTGCCTGCATCTGCTGTGGCGCATCCGTTTTGCCCTGCATCTCGAAGTGACCCGCTACGACAACCGCCTGCTGTTCGATCGTCAGTTAAGCGTAGCCCAGCGCCTGCACTACAGCGGCGAAGGCAACGAGCCGGTCGAGCAGATGATGAAAGATTTCTTCCGCGTTACCCGTCGCGTGGGGGAGCTTAATCAGATGCTATTGCAGCTGTTTGATGAGGCGATCCTCGCCCTGACCGCCGATGAAAAACCGCGTCCGATCGACGATGAGTTTCAGCTGCGGGGCACGCTGATCGACCTGCGTGACGAGACGCTGTTCATCCGCAAGCCGGAAGCGATCCTGCGGATGTTTTACGCCATGGTGCGTAACAGCACCATCACCGGGATCTACTCCACCACCCTGCGCCATCTGCGCCATGCCCGCCGCCATCTCACTCAGCCGCTGTGCTACATTCCGGAAGCGCGGTCGCTTTTTCTGAGCATGTTGCGTCATCCGGGTGCGGTAAGCCGCGGGCTGTTGCCAATGCACCGTCACAGCGTGCTCTGGGCCTATATGCCGCAGTGGTCGCATATCGTCGGCCAGATGCAGTTTGACCTGTTCCATGCCTACACCGTTGATGAACACACTATCCGCGTGATGCTGAAGCTGGAGAGCTTCGCCCAGGAGGAGGTGCGCAGCCGCCACCCACTCTGCGTTGAACTCTGGCCTCGCCTCACCAACCCGGAGCTGATCCTGATTGCCGCCCTGTTCCACGATATCGCCAAAGGGCGCGGCGGCGACCACTCGATCCTGGGTGCGGAGGACGTGCTGAAATTCGCCGAACTACACGGGCTCAATTCGCGCGAAACCCAGCTGGTCGCCTGGCTGGTCCGCCATCATCTGCTGATGTCGGTCACCGCCCAGCGGCGCGATATTCAGGATCCTGAGGTGATCAAACAGTTTGCCGAAGAGGTGCAGACGGAAAACCGCCTGCGTTTCCTGGTCTGCCTGACGGTAGCCGATATTTGCGCCACCAACGAGACGCTGTGGAACAGCTGGAAGCAGAGCCTGCTGCGCGAGCTCTATTTCGCCACCGAGAAACAGCTGCGTCGCGGCATGCAGAGCACTCCGGACATGCGCGAACGCGTGCGCCATCATCAGATGCAGGCTCTGGCGCTGCTGCGGATGGAGAATATTAATGAAGAGGCGCTGCATCAGATTTGGGCCCGCTGCCGCGCCAACTATTTTGTGCGCCACAGCCCAAACCAGCTGGCCTGGCATGCGCGCCATCTGTTGCAGCACGATCTGACGAAACCGCTGATCCTGCTGAGCCCGCAGGCGACCCGTGGGGGAACAGAGATCTTCATCTGGAGCCCCGACCGCCCTTACCTGTTCGCCGCCGTCTGTGCGGAACTCGACAGACGTAACCTCAGCGTGCATGACGCGCAGATTTTCACCACCCGCGACGGCATGGCGATGGATACCTTTATTGTGCTGGAGCCGGACGGCAGCCCGCTGTCTGCCGATCGTCACGAGCCGATCCGCTTCGGGCTGGAGCAGGCGATCACCCAGCGCAGCTGGCAGCCGCCGCAGCCCCGTCGGCAACCGGCAAAACTGCGCCACTTTACCGTCGATACCGAGGTCAATTTCCTGCCCACCCATACCGACCGGAAATCGTTTCTCGAGCTGATCGCCCTCGACCAGCCGGGGCTGCTGGCCCGGGTCGGGCAGGTTTTTGCGGATCTGGGAATTTCGCTGCATGGCGCCAGAATTACAACCATTGGCGAGCGAGTAGAAGATTTATTTATAATCGCCACCGCCGACCGTCGTGGGCTTAATAATGCCCTGCAACAGGAAGTGCAACAACGGTTGACAGCAGCCCTCAATCCAAACGATAAAGGGTGATGTTTTTTTTTACCTGGAAAGAGTTGAACTATGCAGCAGTTACAGAACGTTATTGAGTCCGCTTTTGAGCGTCGCGCCGAAATTACTCCGGCAAATGTGGATACCGTGACCCGCGAGGCGGTTAATCAGGTTATTTCTCTGCTTGATTCCGGCGCGCTGCGTGTAGCCGAAAAGATCGACGGTCAGTGGGTCACTCACCAGTGGCTGAAGAAAGCGGTACTGCTCTCTTTCCGTATTAACGATAACCAGGTTATCGACGGTGCGGAAAGCCGCTACTTCGATAAAGTCCCGATGAAATTCGCCGATTACGACGAAGCGCGTTTCCAGAAAGAAGGCTTCCGCGTGGTGCCACCAGCAGCCGTTCGTCAGGGTGCATTCATTGCCCGCAACACCGTGTTGATGCCTTCTTACGTTAACATCGGTGCTTACGTTGACGAAGGTACCATGGTAGATACCTGGGCAACCGTTGGCTCCTGTGCGCAGATCGGTAAAAACGTCCACCTCTCTGGCGGCGTGGGTATCGGTGGGGTTCTTGAGCCGCTGCAGGCTAATCCGACCATTATCGAAGACAACTGCTTCATCGGCGCACGCTCCGAAGTGGTTGAAGGCGTGATCGTAGAAGAAGGTTCCGTGATCTCCATGGGCGTCTACATCGGCCAGAGCACCCGTATTTACGATCGTGAAACCGGTGAAGTGCATTACGGTCGCGTTCCGGCGGGCTCCGTGGTGGTATCCGGCAACCTGCCTTCTAAAGATGGCAAATACAGCCTGTACTGTGCAGTGATCGTTAAAAAAGTCGATGCGAAAACTCGCGGCAAAGTTGGTATCAACGAACTACTGCGCACCATCGATTAATCGGGTATAACAAAAAGCGGGGGCGACCCCGCTTTTTTTATATCTGAGGGTGGCGAAAATAGATTTTTTCGTGAATTATTCATGGGTTATGTTGAGATCAAGGGTACCGCTATGTACGATAATCTGAAAAGTCTGGGCATTACTAATCCTGATGAAATTGACCGTTACAGCCTCCGTCAGGAAGCCAATAACGATATCCTGAAAATCTATTTTCACAAGGATAAGGGCGAGTTCTTCGCCAAAAGTGTAAAGTTCAAGTACCCGCGCCAGCGTAAAACTGTCGTTGCCGATGGCATCGGCCAGGGTTACAAAGAGGTGCAGGAGATCAGCCCAAATCTGCGCTATGTGATCGATGAACTGGATCAGATTTGCCAGCGCGATCGCACTGAAGTGGATCTGAAGCGTAAGATCCTGGATGACCTGCGTCATCTGGAAAGCGTGGTTGCCCACAAGATCACGGAAATCGAAGCGGATCTTGAGAAGCTGACCCGTAACAAATAAGCCGTTCCTGTGTGCCGGGTGACGGCTTCGCCTTACCCGGCCTACTCCCGGGTTTTGTAGGCCCGGTAAGCGCAACGCCACCGGGCAAAAATCACCGCTGCTCGTCCAACTGCAAGGCCACATACAGCAACAGACGGTCGTCAAAATTCCCCAGATCCAGCCCCGTTAACTCCGATATCCGGTTCAGGCGGTACTCCAGCGTATTACGATGAATAAAGAGCGCTTTTGAGGTCGCCAGTGGCTGTACGTTATGACGGAACCATGCCTGTAAGGTGCGCCGCAGCAGGCCGTTGTTATCCATCGCTTTCAGACGCACCAGCGGACGCGCCAGTTCGTTGGCCTGCCAGCCGCCGCGCAGGCTGTCGAGGAGCACCGGCAACATCAAATCCTGGTAAAAATAGCTGCGGCTTTCCGGCATACGCTGCTTGCCGACCATCATCGTGGTTCGGGCCGTGCGCCAGGAGCGGGCGATGCTTCCCGGACCGGTAAAATAGTTACCTAATGCCACACGAAAACGCAGCTGCCCGTTCTCTTTCATCCGCGCAATCAGCTGCTCCACGCGGCGACGATGATCTTCTGCATCCCAGCGGCCAAACTGGTTTAACGCCGGTTTCAGCACCACCATTTCCGTTAACGAGACGATCGCCACCAGGTTATTGCGCTCCGGCGTGGCCAGCGCGTTCTGCAGCTGTTGCAGCTCCACCATGGCGCTATCGACGCCCAGCTGCCCGCTATCGACCTCAATGACCGCTACAACGCGGGGCTGGTTAAGGTCGATACCCAGGCGTTGAGCCCACTCCGTTAATGCCGGGGTATGCTCTTCCGCCTGGATCAGGTTCATGACCAGCTCTTCACGCAGGCGGCTATCCTGCGCCAGCAGGTGCATCAGGCGGGATTGCTCCAGCATCATCTCCGCCGTCATACAGACCAGCTCGCCATATTTGCGCAAAGATTCCGGCTCACCGGTCAGCCCGATAACCCCGACAATTTCGCCCTCAAGGCGCAGCGGCAGGTTGATCCCCTGCCGCACACCGTGCAGATGTCGCGCCACCGCGTCATCAATATCCACCACGCGCCCCTGGGAGAGCACCAGCAGTGCACCTTCGTGCAATTCCCCAATACGCTCGCGATCGCCACTGCCGATGATCCGGCCACGTGCGTCCATCACGTTGATATTGGTGTCGATGATGCGCATTGTTCGCGCCACAATATCCTGCGCCATTTTGGTATCAAGATGCCAGCCAGCCATGTCGCCCTCCTCTGAGCAGAGCTCAAGCATAAGGAAGTTTAATCAGTGCCGCATTGTGCAAATGCACAAACTCACAGGGAGAAGTATGGACTTGTGGAAGGGTTCACAGAAAGGCAGAAAAAAGCCCCTGTTTCCGTAGGGAAGCAGGGGCTGAACGGATTACTGCATCAGCAGATAGAGAGAGGTGTCGCCACGCTGGATATTCAGCGCCAGTACCGACGGTTTGCTGTCGAGGATTTTGCGCAGTTCAGCGATGTTCTTAACCGGCTGCTGGTTGGCGCCGATAATCACATCCCCTTTCTTCAGGCCGATACGGGCAGCCGGGCTGTTGGCTTTAACGTTGTCCACCGACACGCCTTTATCCTGGCCTTTGTTGCTCATATCCGCACCTTCGATGCCGCTGAAGATCGTACCGGCATCCACCTGATTCTGGCTGCTCTGCTGCAGTTCCAGGTTCACATTAACCGGTTTACCTTCACGCAGCAGACCCAGGGTCACTTTGCTGCCTACCGGCATGGAGCCCACTTCCGCACGCAGTGCCGCGAAGCTGCTTACCGGTTTGCCGTTCAGGGTGGTGATCACGTCACCGGCCTTGATCCCCGCTTTCGCTGCGGAGGAGTTTGGCATGACCTGGCTGACAAAGGCACCGCGCTGGGCATCAACCTTCATGGCTTTCGCCAGCTCGGAGTTCAGCTCGGTGCCCAGAATACCCAGCTCACCGCGCTTAACCTGACCAAACTCAACCATTTGCGCCGTCAGGTTTTTCACCATGTTACTTGGGATAGCGAAGCCAATGCCGATGTTGCCGCCGTCCGGGGCGAGGATCGCGGTGTTAATCCCGATCAGCTCACCGTTCAGGTTGACCAGCGCACCACCGGAGTTACCGCGGTTAATCGCCGCATCCGTCTGGATAAAGTTTTCGTAGTTTTCTGCGTTCAGACCGCTACGGCCAAGGGCAGAAACGATACCGGAGGTGACCGTCTCACCCAGACCGAACGGGTTACCGATAGCCACGGTGTAATCCCCCACGCGCAGCGCGTCAGAGTCGGCGAGCTTAATCGCGGTCAGGTTTTTCGGATCCTGAATCTGAATCAGGGCGATATCAGAGCGAGGATCTTTCCCGACGATTTTGGCGTCGAGCTTACGCCCGTCGCTCAGTTGAACCTTAATGCTGGTGGCGTTATCCACCACGTGGTTGTTGGTGACGACGTAGCCTTTGGCGGCATCGATGATGACACCGGAGCCCAGCGCCATAAACTTCTGCTGCTGGCCGCCGCCGTTACCGCCGCCATCGCCCTGGCAGAATGGAGAGCTCTGGAACGGTGAACCGTCCTGGCAGAACGGCGAGTTATCGCCGAAGAACTGCTGGAAGTTACGTGGCATGCGTGGCGTGTTGACGGTGGTGCTGCCCTCGACATTGATACTGACCACCGATGGCATCACTTTTTCCAGCATCGGCGCCAGGCTTGGCATCTGCTGTGCAGTGGCGGCCGACGATACGGTCTCCGCTGCGCTAGCAGACAGTGGAGACAACGCTAATCCTAAACTCAGAGCCAGTGCACTCATTGCTAAAGTGGTTTTTTTCATGTTTCTTAATCTCGATTTACAGGTCACGCACAATTGCTGTGTATATCAGATTCGTTTTGCTGCGCTTAGTTCCGGTATTAAGTTTCTGGAAAAAGTAAAAATTTATTGTCCGTCTTTACAAAACTCTCCTTTATTCCACCGCCATCAACTTGCGGTATTCATCCCATGCATACAAGTCCGTCATTCCGCTGATATAGTCCTGAATCAGCCGGCAGCGATAATAAAACTCCAGCACCGGCCAGTCTGCCTGCTGGCGATTTAATTTACCGATAGATTCCACATATGCCAGCCGATGGCGCGTCGAAAGTTTATGAAATAGCCGGGTTTCAATCGGAAAACGGCGTACCCGTTCCTTTTCAACCAGCTCACTAAAGTCGTCCACCGATAATTGCAGCAGCGGGCGATAGATCTCCAGCAGGCCGGTTATCACGCGATAGCCCTGTAATTCCAGCTGCTCGACATCCGGATGGCTGAACACGTGCCGCATCGCCACATTCTTATAGAGCTCAAGGAGTTGACTGAATCCACTGTCATCCTCAAGCAGCGCATGGTTAAATTCCCCGCGGTAGATCTGTTCAATATTGTCTATAAAACGCTCAGCCGCATAGGGCACCAGTTTATTAAGGGTATTGACGCGTAAATACATAAAGAACTGATCTTCGGTGCTGCGGCTGAGGGTGTTCGAACGTGATTTCTCCCACGCGTTTTCGACAACCTGCGAAAACAATGAACCTTTTTCATGGGTACCCCAGGCATCATAAAGATGCTGATAAAGCCCCTCGACGCTGAATATTCTTTTTTCGACGGCATCTTCCAGATCGGCAACGCAATAGGAGATATCGTCTGCCGCTTCCATAATCCAGGTTAATGGAAAACGACCATACTGCGGAAGAGAGAGCTCCTGACGCAGCCGCTCTATATACGCCTCTTCAGAGAAATAATAGCCCGGCTTTTTCATCAAATAATTGTGCGTCGCGGGGGGATCGCCCTGCCACCAGGCGGGACGGGTATATTTCAGAATGCATCCCACCTGTGCCCAGGTGAGGTTCATGCGCATCAGGGAGTGCACCATCCGGATGCCCTGTGCATTCCCCTCAAAGTGACACAAATCCTGGCGCACCTTGCGACGAAGCGCGTTCAGCGCCTCTTCGCCTTCACGCAGCCGCAAATCCTGCACCACGCAGCGATCGTCGCTCAGCGGCTGGCTTGCCGCATCGGCAGGGTACAGACGCTGGCGGAACCAGTCATTGATCGCCGCTTCGCCAAAATGACCAAAGGGGGGATTACCGATATCGTGCATCAGGCACGCCATCTCAACGATGCTTTCGAACGGCCCCGTCAGCTCGTCCAGGCCGTAGGTTGCCAGCAGGCGCTGCTCTTTGAGGCGGCTCAGGATCTCTTTGGCGATGTAGCGCCCCACCTGCTGAACCTCCAGCGAGTGGGTGAGCCGGGTACGCACGGCGGCGTTGCGTTCGAGCGGGAAGACCTGCGTTTTTTGCTGTAACCGACGGATCGCCGGAGAGTTAATGATGCGCCCGCGGTCGCTTTCAAAGATCCGCAGGATCTCGTGTTCGCTCTTGTTCCCCTGCGGAGAGCGGTAGCGACGCTGCCAGTTAATTTTGGTGCGAAAATCGATTGGTGCCATGTGCTCCCCCGCGTGAGAATGCGTTTCCCCTTAACCGCATGATAGACTATGCATCTTAACAAGGCACATCGCGAGTAAATCTATGAAAATCGGTATTATTGGAGCAATGGAAGAAGAAGTTACGCTGCTGCGTGACAAAATTGAGAACCGTCAGACCCTCTCTCTGGGCGGTTGCGAAATTTACACTGGCACGCTGAACGGAACTGAAGTAGCTCTGCTGAAATCGGGTATCGGTAAAGTTTCCGCCGCGCTGGGCGCCACCCTGCTGCTGGAGCGCTGCAAGCCAGACGTGATTATTAACACCGGCTCTGCGGGCGGTCTTGCATCAACCCTGAAAGTGGGCGATATCGTGGTCTCTGACGAAGCGCGCTACCACGACGCCGATGTGACCGCCTTTGGTTACGAGTATGGCCAGCTTCCGGGCTGCCCGGCAGGCTTTAAGGCCGATGAAAAACTGGTTGCCGCTGCGGAAAGTTGCATCGCAGAGCTGAACCTTAACGCCGTGCGCGGCCTGATTGTCAGCGGCGACGCCTTTATCAACGGCTCCGTGAACCTGGCGAAAATCCGTCACAACTTCCCGCAGGCGATCGCCGTGGAAATGGAAGCGACCGCCATCGCGCACGTTTGCCATAACTTCAGCGTGCCGTTTGTCGTGGTTCGCGCCATCTCCGACGTTGCCGATCAGCAGTCCCACCTGAGCTTCGACGAGTTCCTCGTGGTTGCTGCCAAACAGTCCAGCCTGATGGTTGAGACGCTGGTGCAGAAACTGGCGCGTGGCTAAGCCGCTCAAAAGGGCGCTGCTTGCGCTGCTTCTGCTGACACCGGCGTGGCTTCTGGCCGCGCCGCGTGTAATTACCCTCTCCCCTGCCAATACCGAACTGGCGTTTGCCGCCGGGATCACCCCCGTCGGGGTCAGCAGTTATTCCGACTATCCTCCCGAAGCCGCTAACATTGAACAGGTCGCCACCTGGCAAGGCATAAATGTTGAACGCATCGTCGCGCTGAAGCCCGATCTGGTGCTGGCCTGGCGCGGCGGCAATGCCGAGCGTCAGGTCAACCAGCTCACCTCGCTCGGCATAAAAGTGCAGTGGATCGATGCCACCCGCATAGAGCAGATTGCCCGGGCCCTGCGCGATCTTGCCCGCTGGAGCCCGACACCGGGACAGGCGCAACAGGCCGCGCAGCAGATGATGGCTGATTTTGCCGCCCTCAAGGCCACCTACGGCACACTGCCTAAAAAGCGGGTATTCATTCAGTTCGGTCAACAGCCGCTGTTCACCACCAGCCAGGGCTCTCTGCAACATCAGGTTGTTGAGCTGTGTGGCGGAGAAAATATCTTCGCGGCCAGCCGGGTTCCCTGGCCCCAGGTGAGCCGTGAGCAGGTACTGGCGCGCCAGCCTCAGGCGATTGTGGTGGGCGGTTCGGCGGGCGATATTCCTAAAATAGAACAGTACTGGCAAGGTCAGCTAAAAATACCCGTGATTCCGCTGAAC
This sequence comes from Leclercia sp. M50, assembly GCF_037150775.1. Lineage (NCBI taxonomy): Bacteria > Pseudomonadati > Pseudomonadota > Gammaproteobacteria > Enterobacterales > Enterobacteriaceae > Leclercia > Leclercia sp. M50. The sequence continues at coordinate 2,160 of NZ_JBBCPK010000050.1, read as the reverse complement.
AGTGACTGGTTTGAGCGCGCGAGCCCGCGTATTATCCTCGCCGCAAAACAACTCTGCTCTGCGCTGTCGCAGAGCCACTAATTTCTCGAGGATTACGATGCTCGTTTACTGGCTGGATATTCTTGGCACAGCCGTTTTTGCGATTTCCGGCGTTCTGCTGGCCGGTAAGTTACGCATGGATCCGTTTGGCGTGCTGGTCTTAGGTGTGGTCACGGCCGTCGGCGGCGGAACGATCCGCGACATGGCGCTGGATCATGGCCCGGTATTCTGGGTCAAGGATCCCACCGACCTGGTGGTGGCCATGGTCACCTGTATGTTAACCATTATTCTTGTTCGCCAGCCGCGTCGCCTGCCGAAATGGCTGCTGCCGGTGCTGGATGCGGTGGGCCTCGCGGTGTTCGTCGGCATTGGCGTAAACAAAGCCTTTATGGCTGGCACCGGCCCGATGGTGGCGATCTGTATGGGGGTGGTGACCGGCGTGGGCGGCGGGATTATCCGCGATATTCTGGCGCGCGAAGTGCCGATGATCCTGCGAACGGAAATCTACGCTACGGCCTGTATTCTGGGCGGGATCGTTCATGCCACGGCCTGGTATACCTTTCATGTTCCGCTGGAACAGGCGGCGATGCTGGGGATGGTGGTAACGCTGGCAATCAGACTGGCGGCAATCCGCTGGCATCTGAAGCTGCCAACCTTTGCGCTGGATGATAATGGAAGATAGCGAGTAGGCCCGGTAAGCGAAGCGCCACCGGGCATTACCGTCAGATGCTGAACGAAGAACCACACCCGCAGGTGCTGGTTGCGTTCGGGTTGGTTACCACAAAGCGTGAACCTTCCAGACCTTCGGTGTAGTCAACAGAACCACCGACCAGATACTGCAGGCTCATCGGGTCTACGACCAGCGCGACGCCCTGCTTCTCAATGGTCATGTCGCCATCGTTAACCTGATCGTCAAAGGTGAAGCCATACTGGAAGCCGCTGCAGCCGCCGCCAGTAATGTATACACGCAATTTCAGCTCCGGGTTGTCTTCATCGGAAATCAGGTCTTTTACTTTTTTGGCTGCTGCTTCGGTAAACTGCAACGGCAGCGCTACGTCATCACTCATCTTATGCTCCCATGAATACTGCTAGTGGGTAAAAATCACCCAATTCTTGTTGTCATTATCTAATACCCTGGTAATTCATTCAAGTATTCTGCTTCGCCAGGGTACGGGCAAGAATGGTGGAGTATAGCGGTTGTCCGCCGAGGAACTGGGCTAATAGTGTGGCCCCCAGGCAGGTAATGATCATTGGCAAAATGAGCTGGTAATTGTCGGTCATCTCCAGCACCAGCACAATGCCGGTCAGCGGCGCGCGCAACGATGCCGCCAGCAGCGCCCCCATTCCGGCGATGGCAAAGGTACCGGCCTCAAGATGATACGCCGGGAAGCCTGCGGCGGCAGCCATGCCAAAGGCCGTACCCAGCAACGTACCCAACGCCAGCATCGGGGCAAAAATGCCGCCAGGGGCGCCGGAAGAGAAGCAGAGTACGGTGGTGATGACCCGCGAGATAAACATAAACAGCAGCAGGCCAATGCTGAAGTTACCCGCAGCCGCAATAGGGATCAGCCCAAAGCCACCACCAGCCGCGTTGGGTTCGATAAAGCCCAGCACTCCGCACACGCCCCCCAGCAGGCCACCCACCAGCACCCATCGGGTTGTATTGCCGCCGTGGATCCGCTGGAACATATCCTGAGCGCGAATAATAAGGGCATTAAACAGCGGGCCAACAATGCCAAAAATCATGCCGAGGATCAGATAGAGCCAGAGCGTATTGACCGGGGCGTTGGTCAACTTACCGACCTCAATGACCGCCCCTTCGCCATTGAAAAGCCGAAAGACAATGCTCGACATAATCACGCCGGTAAAGACCGCTTTAATCGAGATCAGGTTATAGCGAAACTGGGCGCGCATCTCTTCAATGATAAAGAGGATCCCCGCCAGCGGGGCATTAAACGCAGCGGAAAGCCCCGCGGCGGCACCGGTTGCCAGCAACGTATGGCGTGCTTCAGCGCTGCGCATTCTGAACAGATCGCTGACCATACGGCCAACATTACCGCCCAGCTGTACGGTCGGCCCTTCCCGTCCGAGCACCATCCCCGCTCCAAGCGTCCCCATTCC
>NZ_JBBCPK010000049.1:0-33341 GCF_037150775.1 Leclercia sp. M50 | reverse complement strand
GCTGCTCTGGCGGATAATCAGACCGTTTCTGTGGGTTATGCGCAGAGTAACGTGGAAGACTTTAAAAATATCCGCGGCGTAAACGTTCAGTATCGCTACGAGTGGGATTCCCCGGTCAGCCTGATGGGTTCATTTACCTATATGAGCGGCGATCAGGACGAGCATTATTATCTCGCTTCCGACTCCATTAAAAACCACATCGAAGTGAAATATTACTCTCTGATGGCAGGCCCGGCGTATCGCCTTAATGATTTCGTCTCCCTGTATGCGCTGGGCGGCGTGGCACGCGTGAAAGCAGACGGCCACACCACCTGGGTGAACGGCGGCGACAACTATACCCAGCGTGACGGCATCGATGAGAAATCCACCTCTTTCGCTTACGGCGCGGGCGTACAGTTCAACCCAACGCCTGAGCTGGCGATCCACGTCGGTTACGAAGGCACCACGGCCGACCTGGGTGATGATTACGGGATCGACGGCTGGAATGTGGGCGTAGGTTACCGTTTTTAATTGGTGCGGCCTGATGCCGGGTGACGGCCATGCCTTACCCGGCCTACGATCCGGTGCGGTTGTGCCGGGTGACGGCCATGCCTTACCCGGCCTACGGGTCAGTGCGGTTGTGCCGGGTGGCGGCGATGCCTTACCCGGCCTACGGTCTGAAGGTTTTGTAGGCCCGGCAAGCACAGCGCCGCCGGGCGTTACAAACCGCACTGTGCCTGCATAATATGCGCAATAAATTGGGTTAACTTCGGCAACGGACGTAGATCCTGACGCCATAACAGGTGCACCGGTCGGGGTTGTGGTGTGTAACCTTCTAAAACACGTATCAGCCGTCCATTCGCCAGCTCATCCGCCACCAGCACCTCCGGTTGCAACAGCAATCCCGCGCCGGCAATCGCCGCCATCCGCAGACCGTAGCCGTCGTTACAGCGCAGGATCGCATCGCGCTTCCAGCGCACCTCCCCTTCCACTCCCGGCAGCCGCCACTCGTTGCGTGCGGTCCAGACGGTATGGGAGAGACAGAGATGCTCCACCAGATCGTCCGGCGTTTGCGGCGTGCCGTGGCGGGCTAAATAGTCCGGGGCAGCGCAGATCACCATCCGGTACGGGCAGAGGTATTTCGCTACCAGATCCTCGGTGTGGATGTCGCCAATGCGGATCGCCAGGTCCACCCCCTCCTCCACCAGATCGACCATCCGGTTAGTGAGATCCAGCTCGACGCGCACCTCCGGGAAACGCTGCAAAAAGGTGGCAGTCAGCGGGGCAATCACGCACCCGCCGAACGAGGTGGGCGCAGTCACCCGCAGCGTGCCCGCGGGCGCGGTACGCAGACGCTCCACTGAACGTTCAGCGATGGCGACCTGCTCAATGACCCGCTTTGCCTCTTCGAACCAGACCCGCCCGGCGTCAGTCAGGCTCTGGCGGCGGGTATTGCGCTCCAGCAGCCGGGTGCCAAGCTGCGCCTCCAGCCAGGCGATATACTTCCCGACCATCACCGCCGACATCTCCAGCCGGGCGGCGGCACCGGTAAAACTGCCGCTCTCCACCACCGCGATAAAGGTCTCCATGCCGCGAAGCTTATCCATATTGCAAACCTCTGGTTAATAATGATCTAACTTTAGCCCAGTTTATCCGCTCTCTGGTTTGTTAAACAATCAAGGCTCACAACACAGAGGAGTCGGCTATGAAAATCGTCATTATTGGTGCTAGCGGTACGGTCGGTCAGGCCGTTACAGAAGAGCTGAGTCGTCGTCATGAAGTCATTCGCGTGGGTCGCACGAAAGGCGATCATCAGGTGGATATCACCTCCCAGTCCAGCGTGCAGGCGCTGTTCGAAAAGATCGGTCCGGTGGATGCGATTGTCTCCGCCAGCGGCGGGCTGCACTTTGGCCCTCTGTCGACCATGACCGACAGCGAGTTTAACCAGGGATTGCAGGACAAATTGCTGGGCCAGGTGCGGCTGGCGCTCACCGGGCAGCACTATCTGAATGAGGGCGGGTCGATCACTTTGATCAGCGGCATCGTCGCCCACGAGCCTATCGCCCAGGGGGTGAATGCCACCACGGTAAACGTCGCGCTGGAAGGCTTTGTCCGCGCCGCCGCCTGCGAACTGCCGCGCGGGATCCGCATCAACCTGATTAGCCCGACGGTACTCACCGAATCGGCTGAAGCCTACGACGGTTTCTTCCCGGGCTTCGAAAGCGTGCCCGCCGCAACGGTCGCCCAGGCCTATCGCCGCAGCGTGGAAGGGGTCCAGAGCGGACGGGTGTATCAGGTAGGGTATTAAGCCGTTTGCAGTTGCCGGGTGGCGGCTTCGCCTTACCCGGCCTACAAAACCGGCTTCACATCACCCTACCGTGCCCCACACCAGATTCCCGTTATGGAAGGTCGCGGTACGCGGGGAGATGCGCGCCACCGCTTCGGCGGAGCAGGAGGCGTCCACCAGCACAAAGCTGGCGGCATCCTGCGCCTTCGGCCATACGCGTTCGCCTTTGTCGTTCAGCGGCAGCACGTCACCAGTGGCGATACCCAGCGCGCGGGAGAGCGTCTGCTCGTTCGGGCGGATGTAGAGCTGGGCGTAGAGATTCGCTTTCTCCAGCATGTCCCCCAGGCCATACGGCGACCAGTGGTCGATCACGCTGTCGGTCCCGGTCATGACAAACACGCCTTTGTCACGCAGCTGCTTGAGCGGCATGTGGAGCGTGCCAATCGGTACTGTAGAGGCGATCGTCACCTGCTGCGCCGCCATGCGGATGGCGATCTCATCCACCTGCTGCGCGTTCATCGTCGCCAGCGCAAAGGCGTGGCTGATGGTCAGCTTGCCCTTCAGCGCCGGGGTCTTCTCCACGGTTTCCACCATATAGTTCACCGCCGCCACGCCCGCCGGGCTGGTTTCGTGCAGGTGGATATCCACCCCTTTGTCGTAATCGAGCGCAATCTGGAACATCAGGTCGAGGGATTTCTCCATCGCGCCGTCAACGCTGGTGGGATCCAGCCCGCCGACGTAGTGCGCCCCGGCCTGCATCGCCTCACGCATCAGCTTTTCAGAGTTTGAGAGCAACAGGCCGTGCTGCGGGAAGGCGACAATCTCACAGTCAAACCCGGGTTTACGCCGGGCCAGTACCGCCTGTAAATTTTCCAGGTTTTTTAACCCGGAGGTTGGCTCGATATTGCAGTGGCTGCGGGCGATGGTGGAGCCCTTCGACTGGATCAGGTCGATCAATTTTTCCGCCCGCTCCTGGGTATAAGGTTGCAGCTCCGGGAGCAGCTTTTGCTCCAGGCGGATCATATCCTGAAGGGTAGTGCCCGCCGGGCGGTTGAGCGAGCGCCACGGGCCGCCGTAGAAGGTCTTATCCAGATGGATGTGCATATCGCGCATCGCCGGTAACAGCAGTTTGCCGCCCGCATCGTAGTGCGGCAGCGTGGCGTCGGCGTGGCTGTTGTTGTCGCGCAGGGCAGCGATCTTGCCGTCCTTGATCTCCAGCGTTTTCAGTTCGGTGCGGGTGCTGACGGCCACGTCGCCGTCGACGTTAAACCCGGCCTCCAGCAGCACGTTGTCCAGATAGTAGTGTGTCGCGGTGATGTTCATCGATTTGCCCGTCTCGCAGGTCGCTTTTGCGGTGTCAGCAGCATACGCGACGGAGCCAGCAGTGCCAAACAGGGCGCAGGCGGTTGCAGCGGTGGCGATTTTGCCGCTCTGGCTGAGAAACTCCCGGCGGCTTTTATTCTCACTCATTGTCTTGTCTTTTTACTTACGCATTCACACAGCGGGCGGGAAGCCCGCCAGGGTTAAGCCACAATATGGGTCCCGGTTTCACCACGCAGGGCTGCGGGCAGGCAGCCCGGCGAGGTGATGATCACCCGCTTGCCGCCGTGGTGCAGAAATTCCAGCGAGGCCACAATTTTCGGCAGCATACTGCCCGCCGGGAAGTGCCCCTCTTCCATATAGCGCGTCATCTGCGCCACGTTGACAGTGTCCAGCGCCTGCTGGTCTGGCTTGCCGAAGTTAATGCACACTCTCTCCACCCCGGTAGTGATCACCAGCACGTCGGCGCGGATCTCACGCGCCAGCAGCGCGGTAGAGAGATCTTTGTCGATCACCGCATCCACGCTCTGGTAGTCGCCCTGTTCGGTACGCACCACCGGAATGCCGCCACCGCCCGCGCCAATCACCACAAAGCCTTGTTGCGTCAGGGCCTTGATGGCATCCGCCTCAACGATGCGTAGCGGCTGGGGCGAGGCCACCACCCGGCGGTATCCGCGCCCGGAATCCTCGACGAAATGCCAGTCGGGATGGGCGCGTTGCAGCTCATCGCGCTGCGTCTCGCTGAAAAACGCCCCGATGGGCTTGGCAGGATGGGTAAAGCCAGGATCGTTTTTATCCACCTCCACCTGGGTGACCACCGTGACCGCTTTCTGCTCCCCGCGGGCGGCAAGGCGGTTGTTGAGCGCCTGCTGGATCAGGTAGCCGATGCCGCCCTGGGTATCGGCCACGCAGTTCGCCAGCGGGGTCAGGGGGAGCCCTTCCCGCTCGTGGGCAATCTCGGCGCGGCGCAGATCCAGCCCCACCTGCGGGCCGTTGCCGTGGGTGAGGACGATGTCGTAGTCCGAGGCCAGCATCTCCAGCACCGACTCGGCCACCGCTTTCACCGCCTGCGCCTGGTGCTCAATCGACTGGCTGGCGTTATCTTTGATAATGCTGTTGCCGCCAATGGCAACGACCATAAGCTCTTTCATACGTTGTCCTTTATAACGGTGCCCGACGTCGCGCTTGCCGCTTCGCGGCTATCCAGAACATGCTTCAGCACAAACATGCCGCTCATCATCAGGTAAGCCAGCACAAAGGTCAGCGAACTGCCCTCAGCAAAGCCCACCACCGGGGCGTGGATGACCCCGAACAGCGCCAGCAGCGCACCGACCGCAGCGGCAACGGCACCGCGCAACGGCTTGTTGACGATGGCGAAGATGGCGATACAGCCCCACAGCATGCTGGCGAGCGGTGCGCCGTTACCCAGGTGCATCAGCCCTTCGTAGTAAATGCCCTTGCTGTGCAGCACGTCGGTGCCGATTTTCGCCGCGTTGGTGCCCGCCGCGCCCATCACGCTGTTCATCATGGTCAGCGCCCAGTTGGCGATCCACGGGAAGAGACAGATAAAGATGACGGGCACCTCCACTTTGGGCGTCTCCCTCACCACCTGGTTGGCGGTAACCACGCCGATAAAGACCAGAATCGGCACAATGGCGGTCATTGGGATGATGGCGAGCATAAAGGCTCCCAGCCCGAACAGCGGCACGATGAACATGGTGACGCCGGAGGCCAGCGTGTAGCCGATGCTGGCCCCCATCGCTTTCCAGCCCGCGTGGCCGACGTAGACCGTTACCGGGAACGGGTTCCCCATCAGGCAGCCGAGCATGGACGAGAGCCCGTTGGCCAGCATCACCTTGCGGGTCGGGTACTCATCCCCCGCCGCGTGGGCGCTTTCGATGTTCTCCAGGTCAAAGATGTAGTTGGCCAGCCCCAGCGGCACGGCAGAGGCCAGATACGGCAGGGCATGTGGCAGGCCCTGCATAAAGCTGTCGATATGCACTTCCGGCGGGTTAAAGCCGAAGGAGGACATCGACGCCTTGATCGCTTCCGGGCTTTGCAGGCCGGAGATCCACGCCAGGGCCGTACCGGCGATCAGCAGCAGGAGACCGGTGGGGATGCGGGCGAAGATCGGCTTTTTGCCGAACCAGTTGATGAAGATCAGCAGCAGGACGATAAAGGAGACCGTCGGCGCTTCGAACGCCTGCAACATCGGGTTCATCGCCAGCAGCAGCAGACCCAGACCGGAGAGGCACGAGAGCAGCACGGTACGCGGGATCATCTTGCGGATGGTTTCGCCGAGGAAGGAACCGCCCGCGAGGATCATCGCCTCCACGAAGCACCACACCAGACCAATCTGGATGGCGAAATCCGCGTCACCGGTCTGCTGGTAGACCGGCATCAGCACCAGAAAAGTGACGGTGAAGATCGAGGGCGCACTCGGCCCCGACGGCAGCGCAGTCACGTCGTTACGCCCGGTCTGGCGCGCCATCTGTAAACCAAACCACGCGTAGCAGATGCTCGCCACCAGCACCGCCAGCCCGAAGGCTGGCGCAATACGTCCATAAACAATCTCTTTCGGGATGCCGACGACAAAAATGAGCAGCCCCATCATGGTCAGCAGGTTCGTCAGGTTGTTGGTCATCAACCCGAAGTACGCCGCCCAGTCACCTCTTTTCCACTCCAGTTTCATGCTTTTCATGGATGCTTACCTTAAAGGAAGTAGCGATCGCGGAAGGCCAACAGCGCCTTTTCAAAACAGCTAAACGGCGGATGAACGATCCCGGCACCAATCATGCCGATGCCCGCATCTTTATGGGCAATGGCGGTGTTAATGACCGGCAGAATACCGCTGCCCGCCACGCGGGTGATGTCGATGGCGGTAGGAACGCCCATAAACGAGAGCAGCGGAATGGTGACGTTCGGGTTTTCGCCGAGGGTGATCTCGCGCATCTGGCGGGAGAAGTCGATGGCCTCTTCCACCGTGCCGCCCACCAGGGCGACAATCGCCGGGGCCGTCGCCATGGCAAAGCCACCGATGCCGTAGGTTTCGGTGATGGCGCTGTCGCCGATATCCAGCCCGGAGTCTTCCGGCCTGTAGCCCGCGAACATCGGGCCAATCACCTGCTGAGCCGGACCGGTGAACCACTGCCCCGGCAGGCCGGAAACGCGCAGGCCGAACTCGTAGCCATTGCGCGCCATGGTGGTGACCACAGTGCTGTACTCGATGCCGTGGGCAGCATCCAGCGCGGCTTTACACATCGCCATCCAGGTTGGGCCGGAGAAGTAGTCGCTGCTGGCGACAAACTCAAACACCTCGCGCTGCTGCTCTACCGGGTAGCCCGCCTGGATCAGCCCCGGCGTCAGCGCCTGAATCAGCAGCGTGGTGCCCGCGTTATTACGGTTGTGGCACTCGTCACCCATGTGCAGTGCCTGGGCCAGCATCAGGCGCAGGTCGATTTCGCCGATGATCTTCATGGCGTCGCGCAGCATCGGGCCGAGCACGTCGCGCATCCAGTTCAGGCGGTCGATAACGCTCTGGTCGTTGGCCCCCATGCGCAGGATCTTCGCCATCTGCTCGCTGAGGTTAGTGAAGGCGCGGTTGCCGTAAGTTTTGTTCTCGACGATATGCATAAACATCGACGCCGAGGTGACGCCCGCCATCGACCCCACGCAGTCGTGTTCGTGACACGGCGAGAAGGTGATCTCGCCTGAGGCGGCCAATTGCGCCGCCTCTTCCAGATCTCTGGCTAAGCCTTCAAATACCAGCGCACCGGTGACCGCCCCTCTCATCGCCCCGCACATGTTCTCCCAGGCCACCGGCGGGCCGGCGTGCAGAATGGTGGTGCGGGTCATCCCTGGCACGACGTTGATCGCCTGATCAAAGCCCACCAGCACCGGATGGGACTGGATAATGCGCTCCAGCGCAACCTTGTTAGCCGCGGCGATTTTCTCCGCCAGCGAGTTTTCTGCCAGCTGATCGAGGGCCTCAACGACCTGCATATTGCCCTGCCCCGGCGGGGTCCAGTCGAGATGGGTGACCGGGACGTGCTGCTTCTTCAGATCGTCGCTGAACAGGGCGATGCCGACGTTAATGACGTTCAGCGGCTGGTTAAATAAGGTGGTCATCAGGCTTTCTCTCCTTTGAAGACAAATTCACGTGCCAGTAATCCGGTGTTGGTGCTGCTGCTGGCCCAGATGACGCCCGCGTCGGTGAGCCGCTGGCACTGCTGCGCCAGCGACTGGGGATCCTGGTCGGTGCCAAGCACATAGCCGAGGATGACCAGCGGCCGGTGATCGGCCTTCGCGATCGCCTGCGCCTCCTGGATCGCCTCGATCATCACCCCTACCGGATCGTCATGCGATCCAAAGCCGAGGACGAAATCCATCACGATCACGCCTACCTCCGGATCGCGTGCCTCCTGCAACAGGCGGCTGATGCGGTTGGTCGGATCGATCATCGGGTGCGGTTTGCCATTGGTGAAATCGTCATCGCCGAAATCGAGGAAGGTATGGGCCTGGCTGACGCTGATGTCCTTCAGGCGCTTAGCCGGGTCCGGCTGGATGTTGCTGTAGACCTCGTCATATTTCTCCAGCGCGGCGAACATCGCTTCGTCGCACAGGGTGCCGCCGCAGAAGAGGCCGCGAATGTACTTCTGCTGCGGGGTGAGACGGGTGCGCACCTCTTCAATCAGGGGCCAGTTGAGCGGGTGCAGATCGAGGGACTCTTTTTTGATGCCGGTGAGCAGCACCGCCTTCAGCGCCGCCTCTTTGGTGCCGCGGGCAAACTGTAATCCCGCTTCATCGGCAGGCGGCTCGTTGCGCCCGAGGAAACAGACTACGACCGGTTTGCGGCAGGCGCGGGCGCGGGCCAGCACTTTCTCGGCCACCGCAGGCGCTGGCGGCTTGGAGATCAGGGCGATGACCTGGGTGGCCTCGTCCGCTTCCAGCATGGCGATAGCATCCAGCATCATCAGGCCGCCGATTTTTTCACTCAGATCGCGGCCGCCGGTGCCGATCAGCTGGGAGATGCCGCCGCCGAATTCGTGGATGCGCGCGCTCAGCTCCTGGCTGCCGGTGCCGGAGGCGCCAACGATGCCAATGGAGCCGCGACGGACCGCGTTGGCGAAGCAGAGCCCGGCGCCATTAATGATGGCGGTGCCGCAGTCCGGCCCCATCATCAGCAGCCCTTTTTCATGGGCCAGCTGCTTGAGCGCCAGTTCGTCGTCGAGGGAGACGTTATCCGAGAAGAGCATCACGTTGAGGTTGTTCTCCAGCGCCTGGCGCGCCTCGCGGGCGGCAAAGGTGCCGTTGACCGAAATCACCGCCAGGTTGGCGTCCGGGCGGTGGGTTTTGGCGCTGGCGAGCGTGGCGTAGCGCGATTCGTGTGAGCCTGCGCGCTCCTTGCGGGTAAACAGCGCCTCGATGGCGGCCAGCGTCTCGTCGTTGGCGGCCTCACCTTTAATGACGATCATCAGATCGCCGTTTTTGGCGTCTTCTAATTCCGGCGTCAGCAGACCGAGATTTTTTAATACGCCTTTATTCATTTCGGTGGCCATAGCAACAAAGGCCTGCTCCACGCCGGGCAATTTGTTGGCTTTGGTGGAAACCGACATCAGCGAAACAGAATCAAAATAGGTATTCTTTCTTATCACGATTTTGGTGGGCATTACGTCCTCCTGAATGCGGGCAAAAGGGGGCCATATCACGCCCGAAGGCATGATGGGAAGAGCTATTTTTATTTCAGGCCAGCGCGAAACGGCTGGCCGGGAGTATTACGCGCCGGCGGCGATCAGCAGCTCGGCAATTTCGCTGAAGCCTTTCTCCCGCGCCAGTTCGAGGGGGGATTTGCCGTATTTATCGGTCATGTGCGGGTTGGCGCCGTGATCGAGCAGCAGCTTCACGATCGCCTGCTGGCGAGGGCCGCCGTCATTTAACACAATGGCTTCGAGCAGCGGGGTCCAGCCGACAAAGTTGGTGTGGTTAACGTTGATGTCGGTGCGGGCCAGCAGCTCCTGTACCACCTCCAGATGCCCTTTCTCGCTGGCCGGGGTGATCCCCACCCCGCCAAAGCGGGTCAGTCTGTCGAGATCCGGGTTGGCCGGTAGCACAAGACGCAGCAGGGTAAGATCGTTGGTCAGGCAGCTGATGAGGAACGGGTTGAAACAGGTCTGATCCTGCTGGTCGATATTTGCGCCAGCGGCAATCAGCCGCTCCACGCAGGAATAGTGTTTATTCAGGCTGGCGATAATAATGGCGGTTCTTTTCTGCCGGTTGGTGCCATTTATATCCACCCCTTTTTCCAGACAGGCGTTTAATGCTTCGACATTCCCCTGCTCGGCGGCTAACAGAAATTCAGTAACGAGTTCATTGCTGGACATATCCACACTCCGGGTTTTCCTTTCTGATGGAGTGAGCATAGCAATGGCCTGGTCAGAAAAGAATCCGCTTAAAAATGATTCATCGACAGGCAATTCATTGTTGAGATAAATTTAACAGTCCGGTCAAAACGTGCGTCCGTGCAATCTTTTTCTTATCTTTGGCCGCGTTTTTACCGCCCGCGCTGCATTCTGCTTATGGTTAACGAGCCCTTGCCCGGCGGGGCTCGCAGCAATTTCGCAGAACTGTGACCGGCATCAAATGAGTTGTAACCGCGTTGTTAAAATATGTTCAAAACTGATGGGTGCCAGGAGCCATGATATGAATTCCATCTTTACCGAAGAGAACCTGCTGGCGTTTACTACCGCGGCCCGCTTCAGCAGCTTCAGCAAAGCGGCTACCGAACTGGGGGTCACCACCTCGGCCATCAGCTACACCATCAAGCGCATGGAGACCGGCCTCGACGTGGTGCTGTTTGTGCGTAACACCCGCAGCATCGAGCTCACCGAATCGGGCTTTTACTTTTACCGCAAGGCGGTAGACCTGCTGAATGACTTCCATGCCATCAAGCGCGGGATAGATACCATCTCCCAGGGCATTGAGACGCGGGTGCGGATCTGCATCAACCAGCTGCTCTATACGCCGCGCCATACCGCCCGCCTGTTGCAGGTGTTAAAGAAACAGTTCCCCACCTGCCAGATCACCGTCACTACCGAGGTCTATAACGGCGTCTGGGATTCGATCATCAATAATCAGGCGAACATCGCCATTGGCGCGCCGGATACCCTGCTGGACGGCGGCGGGATCGATTACACCGAGATTGGCGCGATCCGCTGGGTCTTTGCCATCGCCCCGGACCACCCGCTGGCCCTGGCCCCGGAGCCGCTGGCCGAGAGCCAGCTGCGCCTGTATCCCAACATCATGGTCGAAGACACGGCGCATACCATTAACAAGAAAGTGGGCTGGCTGCTGCACGGCCAGGAGGCGATCCTGGTCCCGGATTTTAATACTAAATGCCAGTGCCAGATTCTGGGTGAAGGAATCGGTTTTTTACCGGAACATATGGCGAGAGAGGCGGTGGAGGCGGGGCTACTGGTGACGCGGCGCATCAATAATCCGCGCCAGGACTCGCGCATGCTGCTTGCCACGCAGCATGCGGCAACCGGTCTGGTCACCCGTTGGATCAAACAGCAGTTCGCCCCCGACGGGGTGCTGACCGGGATCTACAGCGATTTACTGTGGCGGGATTAGCTGCGGCTTTGCACCCAGAATGCATGGATAAGGCCGGGGAGGTAACCCAGCAGCGTCAGGATGACGTTGAGGATAAAGGCCCAGCCAAACCCTTTGCCCAGCAGCACGCCAAGCGGGGGAAGCAGGATGGTAATTACGATACGCCAGAAACCCATAGATTCTCCATACAAGCAGTCAGGTCATTGTAAAAAAAGAGATTTTCACTCTAAGAGTAGCGAGTCTACGCACAGCTGCCAGCGTTGGCGTGAAGTTTTACCCTCTTTTACCCTCTTTACACAGGTTTAGGCGGGCGATTAAGGGGTATTCCACCCGCCGCGCTGTACCGCGGCCTGCGCCTGGGCTAAGCTCGGAGCTCATCTATCAGAAGGAGGTAACTATGTTTTCTGTTGGCGATCTCGTACAGCCGCGCATGGGCGGCCCGAAACTTAAAGTCATCGAAGTGCATGAAGATCAGATTGTGGCGGTGCAGGCAAGTAACGAGCAGGGCGAGAAGTTCACCCTGAAAGCAGCGGATGTGGCGCTGTATAAAGAAGATGGCGATTTCGGCGTCTGCTAAGCGCCGGTGCTACCGGGCGGCGTGAATCCGCCCGGTCTGCGCGGATTAAATCAGGAAATCATCCAGCGATTTACCCTCTGCCAGCGCAAGGGAGATAGGCTTCGGCGTACGTCCCTGGCCGGTCCAGGTTTTTTCAGTGCCATCGAGATCGGTATAGCGATATTTTGCAGCACGCGGTTTGCGCTTTTTCGGCTGCGCGCTGGTGCTCAGCAGTTCCGAACCCAGCAGGTCTTCGGCCGAAATACCGTCAGCTTTCATCATCTCCAGCAGAGCGCTAATTTTCTGCTGCTGCTCAGCACGCTGCTGTTCAATCTCAGCCTGCTCGTTACGTTTTTCTTCCGTGACGATGCGCAGCTTTTCGAGCATATCTTCCAGCACGTCCAGAGAGAATTCACGCGCCATCGCGCGGAGTGTACGGATATTATTAAGAGTGTGTAATGTTGAAGTCATATAATATGAAAACCTTTTCAAAAGTCTGCTAAATAATCAATACCGGCTCATGGTAATTCATTTGTTTATAAACATCCAGACGATACCGCACGAAAATATAATCCAGCCCAACATCTGAGAATAAAGAATATATAACGGCGGTTATTTTTAGAATGTATGATTTATTCAGCGTAGCCGTTTAACCATTATTTATTTGTCCTGTGTTATTACCCGCATCAATGGCGGTGACGCCCTCGCCCGAAACGAATAGCCATTCACTGGTTTCGCATAAAACCAAACCCTCACTTCCAGAGCTTTACGCTACATAGCGACCACTTAGCAACACAAGTTGCTTGAGAGGTGCGCGTTTTACCTTATCTGCAGAGAGCTCATGCCAGAGCGCAGAAAGAAAACCACTTAAGCCATTGTTTAACATTGATAAAAATAACCAGGACAGAGAAAATAACGCCGTTCTGGCAAAACCGGTTCGTTTAGAGAATTTTACGGACAAAACGCCATTAAATAAAAATTTATCGCTAATTGAGAGTTTTAATGCAGAGAGATACGCTATACACGAAAAACAAAGCAAACTAAAGCACTATCCCAACCCGCTTTAGCCTCGTTATCGTATCATCTTCAGGAGTCAGAACATGTTCTCACGGCAGTCTCGCCTGCGCCACGCTGTAGCGGACACATTTGCAATGGTGGTCTACTGTTCGGTGGTGAACATGCTGATTGAAATATTCCTCTCCGGAATGACCTTTGAGCAGTCACTTTCTTCACGTCTGGTCGCCGTGCCGGTGAACATCCTTATTGCATGGCCGTACGGTTTCTACCGCGATGCGGTGATGCGTTTTGCCCGCCGCTATTCATCTACTGGCTGGATGAAAAATCTGGCGGACGTGGTGGCCTATGTTACCTTCCAGTCGCCGGTATATGTCGCCATTTTATTAACGGTGGGCGCAGACTGGCACCAGATCGCCGCTGCTGTAAGCTCGAATATTGTGGTGTCGATGATGATGGGCGCCGTCTACGGCTATTTCCTCGACTACTGCCGACGTCTGTTTAAAGTGAGCCAGTACCAGCAGATCAAGGCCTGAAACACGGCGACTGGCGAAAGCCAGTCGCGTCGTTATTGCGAGTCGCCAAACAGGCCTTTCAGAAAGCGCTCCAGCGCCATGCGGGAACTGAAACCATGCGGAATACCATAATGTTCCTGATTATTGCCCCCTAAATAGAGCGGGAACTGCTGGTAATGGTCGCTGGTTTTCATCTCTGAAGCAGGCTCCGCGAAGGAAAGACTTCTCTCTTTCAACGTCGGATGAATGATCAGCGCAGTGCGCCCCATGCGGGCTTCCCGGTTCACATAAACATAATTATCGCCACGACGATAACCGTATGCTTTTTGTGTTACCACATCCACCGTAAATCCCGCTTTTTCAAGTTCGCGCGCAACCTCATCGGGTCGTAAATACATATTCTTTCCTCGTTATCATTTCCTGCCGGGCAACCTTACCGTATTCAGCATTAGCAGTGCTTTCAGAAAAATCCATAAACGGCCTGATAAGCCGTGACCGGCTTCAGATATTAAAAAGGTGGTCTAAACTGTTTATTACCGCAAATTCAAGGGAGAATTGTATGTTTAGCCGATCAAACCGAAACGACATTGAGGACGATGCTCAGGATATCCATAACGATGTCAGGAAATTAGCGGATACGCTGGAAAGCGTTTTGAAATCCTGGGGTTCAGATGCGAAGGGCGAAGCGGACGACGCCAGACGTAAGGCGCGGTCGCTACTGCGTGAAACCCGTGCGCGCCTTAATGGATGCTCCACCAGCAAACAGTCTGCCTGCGATGCCATAAACTGTGCGAACACCTTTATTCGCGAGAGACCCATGTGTGCGGTAGGTACTGTCGCCGCCGTCGGGATCTTCATCGGTGCGCTGCTCGCCCTGCGTAAGTAACGCCCAACGCCGTACTGTGTTCTTCTACCCCAATGCCCTGCGGTGTTGGGGTTTTTCATTTTTATAAGCCATACCTCCCCTTCCCGTAACAGTTGTTACCGGCAGCAAGCACGCTTGAATTTCCCATATCTTGTGTGGTTGAAAGTTTAGATAACTACATCTAGTATTCCTTTTAGCAAGACAGACTCCTGTGACGCGTTCAATCGCGTTGGACTCCCATTTTAAATGGAAATACTAATCATGCGCATTATTATTTACACTCGCGACAACTGTGTGCAGTGCCATGCCACCAAACGCGCCATGGAGAGCCGGGGCGTGAGCTTCGAACTGGTGAATGTGGATCAGGTTGCCGACGCGGCAGAGAGGCTTAAAGCCCAGGGGTTCCGCCAGTTGCCGGTGGTGGTCGCCGGGGAGATGAGCTGGTCGGGGTTCCGTCCGGACCTGATTAACCGGCTGCCGCAGGCTGCGCAGGCCGCCCGGGCATGAGCCTGCTCGTCTACTTCTCCAGCAGCTCGGAGAACACGCACCGCTTTATCGTGCGCCTCGGGCTGCCCGCCGTGCGGATCCCGCTGAACGAACGGGAGCGCATCCAGGTGGACGAGCCTTTTATTCTGGTGGTGCCCAGCTACGGCGGCGGCGGAACCGCCGGGGCGGTACCGCGCCAGGCGATCCGCTTTCTTAACGATCCCCATAACCGGGGGCTTATCCGCGGGGTGATCGCCGCCGGCAACCGTAATTTCGGCGAGGCCTTCTGCCGCGCCGGGGATGTCATCTCACAAAAGTGCGGCGTGCCGTACCTCTATCGCTTTGAGCTGATGGGGACCCAGCAGGACGTCGACAACGTGCGTAAAGGAGTAAACGAATTTTGGCAACGACAACCACAGAACGCGTGATACAGGGATCGCAGGATTTCCATGCCCTGAACGCCATGCTGAACCTGTACGATGAAGACGGGAAGATCCAGTTCAGCAAAGATCGTGAGGCGGTGGACGCCTTTTTTAATGCCCATGTCCGCCCCAACAGCGTGACCTTTGCCAGCCCGCAGGCGCGTCTGGATTACCTGCTCAGGGAGGGTTACTACGACCCACGGGTGCTGGCGCGCTATGAGAGCAGCGTTGTGCTGGCGCTCTTTGCCCATGCCCATGCCAGCGGTTTTCGTTTCCAGACCTTCCTCGGCGCCTGGAAGTTTTACACCAGCTATACGCTGAAAACCTTCGACGGGAAGCGCTATCTGGAGAGCTTCGAAGATCGGGTGGTAATAGTCGCCCTGACCCTGGCCCAGGGAGATGAAACGCTGGCCCGCCAGCTGACGGACGAGATCCTTTCCGGGCGTTTCCAGCCCGCCACGCCGACCTTCCTCAACGGCGGCAAGGCGCAGCGCGGGGAGCTGGTCTCCTGTTTCCTGCTGCGCATTGAAGACAACATGGAGTCGATTGGCCGGGCGGTCAATTCGGCACTACAACTTTCCAAACGCGGCGGCGGCGTGGCCTTTTTACTCTCGAACCTGCGGGAAGCGGGGGCGCCCATCAAGCGCATCGAGAACCAGTCCTCCGGGGTGATCCCGGTGATGAAGATGCTGGAGGATGCCTTCTCCTACGCCAACCAGCTTGGCGCGCGCCAGGGGGCCGGGGCGGTCTATCTTCATGCCCATCACCCGGACATCATGCGTTTTCTTGATACCAAACGCGAAAACGCCGACGAAAAAATTCGCATCAAAACCCTCTCCCTTGGGGTGGTGATCCCGGATATCACCTTCCGGCTGGCAAAAGAGAATGCCGATATGGCGCTCTTCTCCCCCTACGACGTGGAACGCATCTACGGTAAGCCGTTTGGCGATGTGGCGGTGAGCGAGCTGTATGACGAGATGGTGGCGGATACGCGGATCCGCAAAAAAAACCTCAACGCCCGGGAGTTCTTCCAGCGGCTGGCCGAGATCCAGTTTGAGTCCGGCTATCCCTACATCATGTACGAGGACACGGTCAACCGCGCCAGCCCCATTGCCGGGCGCATCAATATGAGCAACCTCTGCTCGGAGATTTTGCAGGTTAACAGCCCTTCAACCTATGACGAGAATCTGGACTACGCCCGTATCGGGCACGATATCTCCTGCAATCTGGGCTCGCTGAATATTGCCCATACCATGGACTCGCCGGACTTTGGCCGCACCGTTGAAACCGCGGTGCGCGGCCTGTCGGCAGTGTCGGAGATGAGCCACATCCGCAGCGTGCCGTCGGTGGAGGCCGGGAATGCCGCCTCGCACGCCATTGGGCTGGGGCAGATGAATCTGCACGGCTATCTGGCGCGGGAGGGCATTGCCTACGGCAGCCCGGAGGGGCTGGATTTCACCAACCTCTACTTCTACACCATCACCTGGCACGCGCTGAACACCTCAATGATGCTGGCCCGTGAAAAAGGGCAGCGATTCGCCGGTTTTGCGCAGTCGCGTTACGCCAGCGGAGAGTACTTTAACCTGTACCTCAGCGGCGACTGGCAGCCAAAAACGGAAAAAGTGCGGGCGCTGTTTGCCCGCGCCGGGGTCCGCCTGCCAACAAGGGCGATGTGGCAACAGTTGCGCGACGACGTGATGCGCTACGGCATCTACAACCAGAATCTGCAGGCGGTACCGCCCACCGGGTCGATCTCGTACATCAACCATGCCACCTCAAGCATTCACCCGATTGTGTCGAAAATCGAGATCCGCAAAGAGGGGAAAACCGGGCGCGTCTACTACCCTGCCCCGTTTATGACGAATGAGAATCTGGACCTCTATCAGGATGCTTATGAAATCGGCCCGGAAAAAATTATCGATACCTACGCCGAGGCGACAAAACATGTCGATCAGGGGCTGTCGCTGACGCTCTTCTTCCCGGACACCGCCACCACCCGCGACATCAACAAAGCGCAGATCTATGCGTGGAAGAAAGGGATCAAGACCCTGTACTACATTCGCCTGCGCCAGCTTGCGCTGGAAGGCACCGAAACAGAAGGCTGCGTGTCCTGCGCGCTGTAAGGAGAGAGCATGAAACTGTCCCGGGTTCACGCCATTAACTGGAACAAGATTGAAGATGACAAAGATCTGGAGGTATGGAACCGCCTGACCAGCAACTTCTGGCTACCGGAAAAGGTGCCGCTGTCGAACGACGTTCCGACGTGGCAGACCTTAAGCCACGAAGAGCAGCAGGTCACTATCCGCGTCTTTACCGGCCTGACCCTGCTCGACACGGTGCAGAACACGGTGGGCGCACCGTCGCTGATTGACGATGCGCTGACCCCGCACGAAGAGGCGGTGATGTCGAATATCAGCTTTATGGAGGCGGTGCATGCCCGCTCCTACAGCTCCATCTTCTCGACGCTTTGTCAGACCAAAGATGTGGATGCCGCGTACCGCTGGAGCGAAGAGAGCGTTGCGTTGCAGCATAAAGCCCAGCGGGTACTGGAACATTACCGCGCCGACGAACCGCTGAAGAAGAAGATCCCCAGCGTCTTTCTGGAGTCGTTCCTCTTCTACTCCGGTTTCTGGCTGCCGATGTACTGGTCGAGCCGGGGTAAGCTCACCAATACCGCGGATCTGATTCGCCTGATCATCCGGGATGAGGCCGTACATGGCTATTATATTGGCTATAAGTATCAGAAAGGGCTGGAGAAAGTTAGCGAGGCCGAACGCGAGGCGTTAAAAGACTTTGCGCTGGATCTCCTGATGGATCTGTATGATAACGAGCTGAACTATACCGACGAGCTCTATGCCGGAACGGGCTGGGAGGAGGAGGTGAAAGCGTTCCTCTGCTACAACGCCAACAAAGCGTTAATGAACCTCGGCTACGAGGCGCTCTTCCCGCCGGAAATGGCGGAGGTTAATCCGGCGATCCTCGCCGCGCTCTCGCCGAACAGTGACGAAAACCATGACTTTTTCTCCGGGTCGGGATCGTCCTATGTCATGGGAAAAACGGTGGAGACAGAAGACCAGGACTGGGATTTTTAAGTAAAATTAATCGGCTTTGAATGTGAAATATATCACTTAATGTCTGACAAATATCTCTTCGTGATCTACGCTGTAATTCTCCGGTCATATTCGCCTGAATCATAAGAATTCAGGCGAAATTTCCCATCCGCACGGTAAAAATCTCAAAAAAATTCATTTCCCGCTCAGCCCTTATCTCATGGGAAATTGAGCGATATTCTCCGCATGCAAACCACGGCAAAATTCATGCCACAAGCGCCGCAAGGGTTGTCTCAGATTCTGAGTATGTTAGGGTATGGCCTGCTTATTATTTCACTGGTAACGCTATCGATTTAAATAAATAACGGGACATTCTTTATTGCATGGCAATTAAATTAGAAGTTAAAAACCTCTACAAAGTATTTGGCGAGCACCCGCAGAGGGCTTTCAAATATATTGAAAAAGGTCTCTCAAAAGAACAAATTCTGGAAAAAACCGGGCTATCGCTTGGCGTTAAAGACGCCAGTCTGGCCATTGAAGAAGGCGAGATATTTGTCATCATGGGATTATCCGGTTCGGGTAAATCCACTATGGTTCGCCTTCTCAATCGCCTGATTGAACCCACCCGCGGGCAGGTGCTGATTGACGGCGTCGATATCGCCAAAATATCAGACGCCGAGCTTCGCGAGGTGCGCAGAAAAAAGATCGCGATGGTGTTTCAGTCATTCGCCCTGATGCCGCATATGACGGTGTTAAATAACACTGCCTTCGGCATGGAATTAGCCGGCGTACCGGCCAATGAGCGCCAGGAAAAAGCGCTGGATGCGCTGCGTCAGGTGGGGCTGGAAAATTACGCCCACGCATATCCGGATGAACTTTCCGGCGGGATGCGCCAGCGCGTAGGATTAGCCCGCGCATTAGCGATCAACCCCGATATATTATTAATGGACGAAGCCTTCTCGGCCCTCGATCCATTAATTCGCACCGAGATGCAGGACGAGCTGGTAAAACTGCAATCCCGGCATCAGCGCACCATTGTCTTTATTTCCCATGACCTCGATGAAGCCATGCGAATTGGCGATCGTATTGCCATTATGCAAAACGGCGAAGTGGTTCAGGTGGGTACTCCGGACGAAATTCTCAATAATCCGGCAAATGATTATGTCCGCACCTTCTTCCGCGGCGTGGATATTAGCCAGGTGTTTAGCGCCAAAGATATTGCCCGCCGCACGCCAAACGGCATTATCCGTAAAACGCCAGGGTTCGGCCCGCGCTCGGCGCTGAAGCTGCTGCAGGATGAGGACCGTGAATATGGTTATCTGGTTGAACGCGGCAATAAATTTGTCGGCGTGGTCTCCATCGACTCCCTGAAAACCGCCCTCGGCGAAGGTCAGGGGATCGATGCGGCGTTAATCGACGCGCCACTTGCTGTGGACGCCGAAACGCCGCTCAGCGAGTTGCTCTCTCACGTTGGCCAGGCGCCCTGCGCGGTGCCGGTGGTTGGAGAGGAACAACAGTACGTCGGCATCATTTCAAAACGCATGCTGCTGCAGGCTTTAGATCGCGAGGGGGCAAACAATGGCTGATCAATCTAACCCGTGGGGTACTACAGAGGCGGCGGACAGCGCGGCGCAATCCGCTGACGCGTGGGGTTCTTCTACGCCAGCACCCACCGACGGCGGTGGCGCTGACTGGCTGACCAGCGCCCCTGCGCCTGCGCCAGAACATTTCAATATTATGGACCCGTTCCATAAGACCCTGATCCCGCTCGACAGCTGGGTGACGGAGGGGATCGACTGGGTAGTGACCCACTTCCGCCCGGTCTTCCAGGGGATCCGCGTCCCGGTGGACTACATCCTCAACGGCTTCCAGCAGCTGATGCTGGGGATGCCGGCTCCGGTCGCCATCGTGCTCTTCTCGCTGATCGCCTGGCAGTTTGGCAGCGCGGGGATGGGGATCGCCACGTTGATCTCGCTGATCGCCATCGGCGCCATTGGCGCGTGGTCCCAGGCGATGATCACCCTGGCGCTGGTACTGACCGCCCTGCTCTTCTGCGTGGTGATCGGCCTGCCGATGGGGATCTGGCTGGCGCGCAGCCCGCGGGCAGCGAAAATTATTCGCCCACTGCTGGATGCGATGCAGACCACCCCGGCGTTTGTCTACCTGGTGCCTATCGTGATGCTTTTCGGCATCGGCAACGTGCCGGGCGTGGTGGTGACCATTATCTTCGCCCTGCCGCCGATTGTGCGTCTGACCATTCTGGGCATCAACCAGGTGCCGGCTGACCTTATCGAGGCCTCGCGCTCGTTTGGCGCCAGCCCGCGTCAGATGCTGTTTAAAGTTCAGCTGCCGCTGGCGATGCCCACCATTATGGCGGGCGTAAACCAGACCCTGATGCTGGCCCTGTCGATGGTGGTGATCGCCTCGATGATCGCCGTGGGCGGTCTGGGCCAGATGGTGCTGCGCGGGATTGGTCGTCTCGATATGGGGCTGGCCACCGTCGGTGGCGTCGGGATCGTGATCCTCGCCATTATCCTTGACCGCCTGACCCAGGCTGTCGGTCGTGATGCACGCAGTCGCGGCAACCGTCGCTGGTATAACACCGGCCCTGTCGGGTTGCTTACCCGCCCATTCACAACGTCTAAATAAGGAACAACGATGCGACATAGCGTACTTTTTGCCACAGCGTTTGCCACCCTTGCCTCCACCAGCGCATTCGCTGCCGACCTGCCGGGCACCGGTATTACCGTGCAACCGGTCCAGAGCACCATCTCCGAAGAGTCATTCCAGACCGGGCTGGTCAGCCGCGCGCTGGAGAAGCTGGGCTATACGGTCAATAAACCCAGCGAAGTGGATTACAACGTCGGCTATACCTCTATTGCCTCGGGGGATGCCACCTTTACTGCCGTCAACTGGCAGCCGCTGCATGACGACATGTACACCGCCGCGGGCGGCGACAAAAAGTTCTACCGTGAAGGGACCTTTGTCTCCGGTGCGGCTCAGGGTTACCTGATCGACAAGAAAACCGCCGATCAGTACCACATCACCAATATTGAGCAGCTGAAAGATCCGAAGATTGCGAAGCTGTTCGATACCAACGGGGACGGCAAAGCCGACATGATGGGCTGCTCGCCGGGCTGGGGCTGTGAGGCGGTGATTAACCATCAGAACAAAGCCTTCGACCTGGCAAAAACGGTGGAGGTGAGTCACGGCAACTACTCTGCGATGATGGCGGACACTATTGCCCGCTTTAAAGAGGGTAAACCGGTCATCTATTACACCTGGACGCCATACTGGGTAAGCGACGTACTGAAGCCGGGTAAAGATGTGGTCTGGCTGCAGGTGCCGTTCTCCTCTCTGCCGGGCGAGCAGAAGGATATCGACACCAAACTGCCTAACGGCATGAACTACGGCTTCCCGGTGAATACCATGCACATTGTGGCCAACAAAGCCTGGGCTGAGAAAAACCCGGCAGCGGCGAAGCTCTTCTCGGTCATGAAGCTGCCGCTGGCGGACATCAACGCGCAGAACGCGATGATGCATGCCGGCAAGTCATCTGAGGCCGATGTTCAGGGTCATATCGATGGCTGGATCAAAGCCCACCAGCAGCAGTTTGATGCATGGGTAAATGAAGCCCTGGCGGCACAGAAGTAACGCTACTCTGCTCCTCTCTCCCGGAGAGGGGAGCAGACCGCACGATCCATCACTCAACAACTCCCCGCCTCCTCTCTTCATCCGTTATTATGGTTTACGAAAAAATAATCACTTAACTAATGATTTCGAAACCAAATGACAAAAACACCTCAGGGGCTTAGCCCCGCACTTATTCTGCTGATGTCAGTGGCAACCGGTCTGGCGGTCGCCAGCAATTACTATGCGCAACCCCTGCTGGAAACCATCGCCCGCAACTTCTCGCTCTCGGCAAGCTCAGCCGGTTTTATCGTTACCGCCGCCCAGCTGGGATACGCTGTGGGTCTGCTGTTCCTCGTCCCGTTGGGGGATATGTTTGAACGCCGGGCGATGATTGTCTCCATGACGCTGCTGGCCGCGGGCGGGATGTTGATCACCGCCTCCAGCCAGTCGCTTAGCATGATGATCCTCGGCACCGCCCTGACCGGTCTCTTCTCGGTGGTGGCGCAGATTCTGGTGCCCCTCGCCGCCACCCTCGCCTCGCCGGATAAGCGCGGTAAGGTGGTCGGCACCATTATGAGCGGCCTGCTGCTGGGGATTTTACTGGCGCGTACCGTTGCGGGCTTACTGGCGGGTATCGGCGGCTGGCGCACCGTCTACTGGGTCGCCTCGGTGCTGATGGTGGTGATGGCGCTGGCGCTGTGGCGCGGCCTGCCGAAGGTGAAGTCAGAAACCCATCTCAACTATCCTCAGCTGCTGGGCTCCGTCTTTAGCCTGTTCACAAAGGACAAACTGCTGCGTACACGGGCGTTGCTTGGCTGTTTCACCTTCGCCAACTTCAGTATTCTCTGGACCTCAATGGCCTTCCTGCTGGCCGCCCCGCCGTTTAACTATTCCGAAGGGGTGATCGGCCTGTTTGGCCTGGCGGGGGCTGCCGGTGCGCTGGGCGCACGTCCTGCGGGAGGGCTGGCGGACAAGGGCAAATCGCACCTCACCACCACCGCCGGTCTGGTGATGCTGCTGCTTTCCTGGGCAGCAATCTGGTACGGACATGTCTCGGTGCTGGCGCTGATTATCGGCATCCTGGTGCTCGACCTGACCGTGCAGGGGGTGCATATCACCAACCAGACCGTGATTTACCGCGTCAAGCCGGATGCCCGTAACCGCCTGACGGCCGGGTATATGACCAGCTACTTTATCGGCGGTGCGGCCGGGTCGCTCATTTCGGCCTCGGCGTGGCAGCATGCCGGCTGGACGGGCGTGTGTGCGGTCGGGTCGGTGATGGCGCTGCTTAACCTGCTGGTCTGGTGGCGCGGTTATCACCGTCAGGAGGCTATTCAATAAGGTTTACATAAGTTTGGGGCTCTCAGGGTGTTAAGGAGCCCCTCAGTCTGTTAAGGTACGCAATCATTTATACCAAAAATTTTTATGTGGGTAATATATTAGAATACCGCATGAATAGCTTACGCCTGATGACTCATCCCCGTTTTGCCAGCGCCACCCCCTCTTTTCTGTGCTTACCGGGTCACGGATCAACCCGGCTCTTGATGACAGTGAAATTCGCCTTGTGGATTTTATCCGCACAAATAATTCATTTACATTATTTGTCACTGTCGTTACTATATCGGCTGTAATTAATGAGGTTATGCCCAAATGGATAGTTCGTTTACGCCCATTGAACAAATGCTTAAATTTCGCGCCAGTCGCTATGCAGATTTCCCATATCAGGAGATCCTGTTAACGCGTCTCTGCATGCACATGCAGGGTAAGCTGCTGGAAAATCGCAATAAAATGCTGAAAGCTCAAGGGATTAACGAGACGTTATTTATGGCGTTGATTACGCTGGAGTCTCAGGAAAATCACAGCATTCAGCCTTCGGAACTGAGTTGCGCGCTGGGTTCGTCCCGTACCAATGCGACCCGTATTGCCGATGAGCTTGAAAAACGTGGCTGGATTGAGCGCCGCGAAAGTGACAACGACCGCCGTTGTCTGCACCTGCAACTGACCGAGAAAGGTCACGAATTCCTGCGCGAGGTGCTTCCACCTCAGCACAACTGCCTGCATCAACTCTGGTCGTCTTTAAGTAACGCAGAGAAAGATCAGCTCGAGCATATCACCCGTAAGCTGCTCACCCGTCTGGACCAGATGGATGAAGATGGCGCTGTTCTTGAGGCGCTGCGCTAACGCGACGACACGCTCCAAAATCCAGATTAATAAGAAAACCGTCAGGCCAGCATCTCATCGTGCTGGCCTTTCTGATAACAGGTCGGCTCAGCCGATGTGAAATAATAAGATCGTGGAGAACAACATGAGCGCAAATGCGGAGAACACAACCCCGCAGCAACCGGTCAACAAGAAAGGCAAACGCAAGCGCGCCCTTCTGCTGCTGACCTTGCTCTTTATTATCATTGCCGTGGCATATGGGATCTATTGGTTTTTAGTACTGCGTCATAGTGAAGAGACGGATGACGCGTACGTGGCAGGGAACCAGGTTCAGATTATGGCGCAGGTGTCGGGCAGCGTGACGAAAGTCTGGGCTGACAATACCGACTTTGTGCAAAAAGGTGATGTGCTGGTAACGCTCGATCCGACCGATGCCCAGCAGGCGTTTGAAAAAGCGCAGACTGAGCTGGCCTCGAGTGTACGTCAGACCCGCCAGCTGATGATCAACAGCAAACAGCTGCAGGCCAATATTGACGTGCAGAAAACCGCCCTCGCTCAGGCCCAGAGCGACCTCAATCGTCGCGTCCCGCTGGGTTCGGCCAACCTGATTGGCCGCGAAGAGCTGCAACACGCCCGTGACGCGGTCGCCAGCGCGCAGGCCCAGTTGGATGTGGCCCTTCAGCAATATAATGCCAATCAGGCGATCGTGCTGAATACCACGCTCGACCAACAACCGGCGGTAAAACAGGCGGCGACCGAAGTCCGTAACGCCTGGCTGGCGCTGCAGCGTACTAAAATCGTCAGCCCGATGACCGGCTACGTTTCCCGTCGTTCCGTGCAGCCTGGCGCGCAGATCACCTCCTCCACCCCGCTGATGGCGGTGGTGCCGGCAACCAACCTGTGGATTGACGCCAACTTCAAAGAGACCCAGCTGGCGCATATGCGTATCGGCCAGACCGCTACGGTCGTCAGCGACATCTACGGCGACGACGTAAAGTACACCGGCAAAGTGGTGGGGCTGGATATGGGGACCGGCAGCGCCTTCTCGCTGCTGCCTGCGCAGAACGCCACCGGGAACTGGATCAAAGTGGTTCAGCGTCTGCCGGTGCGTATCGAGCTGGATGAGAAACAGCTGGCGGACCATCCGCTGCGTATTGGCCTCTCCACGCTGGTGACGGTGGACACCTCCAACCGTGACGGCCAGATGCTGGCAAACCAGGCACGTTCGAACCCGGCCTACGAAAGTAATGCTCGTGAGATCAGCCTTGAGCCGGTGAATAAACTGATCGATGAGATCGTGAAGGCAAACGCCGGTTAATCCGAAGGTGAGCGTTATGCAGCAGCAAAAACCGCAAAAACCGTTGGAAGGGGCGCAGCTGGTCATCATGACCATTGCGCTTTCGCTGGCGACATTCATGCAGGTGCTGGACTCCACCATCGCGAACGTGGCGATCCCGACCATCGCCGGGAACCTTGGCTCTTCCCTGAGCCAGGGGACATGGGTGATCACCTCGTTCGGGGTGGCGAATGCGATCTCCATCCCGATTACCGGCTGGCTGGCGAAGCGCGTCGGGGAAGTGAAACTGTTCCTCTGGTCAACGATCGCTTTCGTGCTGGCTTCCTGGGCGTGTGGCGTCTCCACCAGCCTGAACATGCTGATCTTCTTCCGTGTGATCCAGGGGATTGTGGCCGGACCGTTGATCCCGCTGTCGCAAAGTCTGCTTCTGAACAACTACCCGCCTGCCAAGCGCTCTATTGCGCTGGCGCTGTGGTCGATGACGGTGATTGTCGCCCCGATCTGCGGCCCGATTCTGGGCGGTTATATCAGCGATAACTATCACTGGGGCTGGATCTTCTTTATCAACGTGCCGATTGGCGCCCTGGTGGTACTGCTGACCCTGCAGTCGCTGCGTGGCCGCGAAACCCGCACTGAACAGCGGCGGATTGATGGCGTGGGGTTGGCGCTACTGGTGCTGGGCATCGGTAGCCTGCAGATCATGCTCGACCGCGGGAAAGAGCTGGACTGGTTCGCCTCGCAGGAGATCATCGTTCTGACTGTTGTGGCGGTGGTGGCGCTCAGCTTCCTGATTGTCTGGGAGCTGACGGACGACAATCCGATAGTCGATTTGTCGCTATTTAAATCACGCAACTTCACCATAGGGTGTTTGTGTATCAGCCTTGCCTACATGCTTTACTTTGGCGCCATTGTTCTGCTGCCGCAGCTGTTGCAGGAGGTGTACGGGTATACCGCCACCTGGGCAGGGCTGGCGTCGGCGCCGGTCGGGGTGATCCCGGTCCTGCTGTCGCCGATCATCGGCCGCTTCGCCCATAAGCTGGATATGCGACGCCTGGTGACCTTCAGCTTCATCATGTATGCGGTGTGCTTCTACTGGCGCGCCTATACCTTTGAACCGGGCATGGACTTTGGCGCCTCCGCGTGGCCGCAGTTCATTCAGGGGTTTGCAGTGGCCTGCTTCTTTATGCCACTGACCACCATCACCCTCTCCGGTCTGCCGCCGGAAAGGATGGCGGCGGCGTCCAGCCTGTCGAACTTTATGCGTACGCTGGCGGGCTCTATCGGCACCTCGATGACGACAACCATGTGGACCAACCGGGAGTCGTTGCACCATGCGCAGCTGACCGAGTCGGTGAACGTGTTCAATCCGCAGGCGCAGGAGATGTACAGCCAGCTGCAGGGAATGGGCATGACCGAGCAACAGGCATCCGGGTGGATAGCACAGCAGATCACCGCCCAGGGGCTGATAATCTCGGCCAACGAGATCTTCTGGCTGTCGGCAGGCGTGTTCATTGTGTTACTGGGGCTGATCTGGTTCGCTAAACCGCCGTTTGGGGCGGGAGGCGGAGGGGGCGGCGCCCACTGACGCGTTTGGCTGAAAAGAAAAACGGATCTGCATGCAGATCCGTTTTTTTATGGCCGCGGTTACGGCTACTTAATGCCAATAATTTTAATCGTAATGATCGAGACTGTACCTGGCGGTACAAAACCGGGTACACCCGACTCACCATATGCCTGCTTCGCCGGGATATGGATTTTTGCTTCTCCACCCAGCCCCAGCTTTTTCACTACCGTCTGGAACAGCGGCGGTAAATCCTTAACCCGGCTGGCACGAATTTCATTCTTAGACATGACTTTACCGGTGCCGAGCACTTCATCGATTTCGGTCATGATTTCGTTTGTGTCGTTGATCAGGGGAGCCTCACCTTTTTTAATCACCCTGTAGACAGCACCATCTGGTAGCCGCTTAGCCCCTTTCTCCTTCGCCGCCTTTGCCATGATCGCTTTACTCTGCTTCTCATTTTCACTTTGCGTCGCGACAAACTGCTTTTTCTGTAACTGATCCAGTGCCGTCAGCTCTTTTGAAAGCGTAGCCTCTTCCAGCTGAAGCTTGTTAGTCACCTTATCGTTAAAGCCCTGCATAAAGGCGCCCAGATCGAACTTTTTACTCAGACCGTCCAGCTTGGCTTTCTCACGCTCTGCCGCATCGCCATACCAGGCACCGATTGCGTAGCTGGTCTTCGTATCTTTTGACGCAGTCTTATCAATCTTCACCTGCTGGACAGGCACAACGTCTTTTCCTGCTTGAGCCTGAGTCTCCTTTAACTTTTGGTTTTCGGCCGTCAGCGCTGCCAGAGAGCTACTTTGCGTTTTGTATTGTTCCTCAAGCGAGGCGTTTTGCGTCTGTAGCGCTGCCAGCTGCTTTTTCAGTTCCGCGGTCTCTTTACCTGCGTTCGCCAGCTGGACACTGCTCTTCTCTTTCTCAATACCCGTATTGCTTTTATGTAAAGAGAGCAGGGATTCCTGAGAAGCGATAACTTTTTTGGCGTCCTCAAGCTGCTTCAGCACAATATCGGATTTCGTTTTTTCGCTGTTGAACTGCTTTTCCTGTTCAGCCAGTCGGGTTTCCAGCGTCGCTTTTTGCAGATTCAGTGTCGACAGCTGCGCTTTTAACGTATCGATCTCTTTAGCCACGTCGGTGCTTTTATCACCGCTCGCTTTAAGAGTAGCCAGCTGCGCATCCAGTGCCTGCCGCTGCGCCTGCAGCTCTGCCAGCTGTTTGGTCATGACGGCATTTTTCTCGCGCGTCTCTTTCAATGCTACCAGCTCTGTTTCCAGCGCGTGTTTCTGCGTCTTAACGTCTTTCAACTCGTTGATCAGCGCAGCGCTTTTTTCATCGGCTGCTTTGAGTGCAGCAAGTTGGGTTTCCAGCGCCTTTTTTTGCGCCTGCAGATCGGTCAGCTCTTTGGTGAGCGTCGCATTTTTCTCCATGGCCTGTTGCAGCGTCGTCAGTTGCGTTTCCAGCGCTTTCTTCTGCATTTGCAGGTCGGTCAGCTCTTTGGTGAGCTTCTCTTTCTCGCTCCCGGCGTTGCTTTTTTGCATTGCCAACAGTGACTCCTGAGAGGCGAGAACTTTTTTGGTATCTTCAAGCTGGCTTTGCGCAATGGCGGATTTCGCCTTTTCACTGTTGAACTGTTTCTCCAGATCGGCCAGCCGTTTTTCCAGCGCGGTTTTTTGTTGGTTCTGTGTAGATAGCTGCGCTTTCAGGGCATCGACCTCGCCCGTCAGGACAGTGCTCTTTTCAGTGTGAGTTTTAAGGGAGGCTAGCTGGGTATCCAGCGCACTTTTCTGTGCCTGGAGGTCGGTCAGCTGTTTGGTCAGCGCGTCACGCTGCGCGTCAGCTTTACGCAGTTGTTCCGCCAGTTCCGCGTTTTTTTGCTTCTCAATGTCAGCAGACTTTGGCAGTGCCGCAACGAGGCTTTCGACAGCAAGTTTTTGCGCACTGCCATCGGGTTGCGGTTTAAGCCGGGCAAGCGCCTGCTCCTTTTCCGCGACGCGATCCTTTTCATGGGCAACGGCCTGTTCCAGAGAAGCTTTCTCGCTTTCTACAACGTTCAGCTGTTTATGTAACGCGGTAATGGTGGAATTGGCCTGACGAAGCGCCTCGGTCAGACGAGAAATTTTCGCCGGGTCTACCCCGGCAGCCTTGTTATTTTTAACGGCACTGGCGCGGGATACCGGACCTGCAGGCTTACTTGTCTGCGATTGGGGGGGATTCGCTGCCGCATTCTGTATTGTTGTAGCGGTTTCAGCGGCATTAAAAGGGTTAGCTCCCCTCTGTCCGATAATTTTTTCGTCATCCAGACGCTTTAATAAATCCGTTCCATCGGCAAACGCCTTTCCGCCTGATAATAACAATCCGCAGTACAATGCTGCGCTAAAAATTTTATTCATAACTTATTCATTTCATTAGCACGGTTCATCATGTTGGTATAAACCGTATTACGGATCCTTACGCATACCAGCGACAGTTTTTTATTAATTTCGGTGAGCATAACCTCCGAAGCGTTGCCATCTACCAGAGACTTATTCGATTCGTATACTTTATAGTTTTTATTAATATTATCGAACTGCTTACGGTAGGTTTCATAGGCTACAGGATCGAGCTTCTGTAACGCCGAGAACTCCTGATAGCACTGCACTTCCTGCTTACGCTCCGCGGGCGATTTCGCGATAGGCGTTGTTACGTTTTTAGTTGCGCACGCAGACAAAAAAAGAGCAGAAAAAAGGATTGTGGCACCTGACAAATAAACTTTCATAAATCCCTCTGATTTTTATCCATTCCATGAAATATCAACGCATCCATAATTATAATGAATGCGTATTAATACATCATCCATAGAAATAATATATAACTAACCAGCATGCGTTGGCTGCAATAATAGTCACAAAGAGAGGGATGTACAACGAGAGATGAATTTTTAGGAATTTATAAATAAACAAGGCAGAAGGGAGTGAAATTACCCAGCTCACGCTTAGTTGGGAGCTGGGTAATAAACTAGATGTGCAGTTCCTGCAACTTCTCTTTTGGCAGCGCCAGTTCGTCATTGCTGTTGACGCGAACGTCACGCTCAAGGATGTGGCGGGCAATATCCTGGGCTTCTTCCAGAGAGTGCATCTGATATGTACCGCACTGGTAAACGTTGAGCTCCGGGATCTGGTTCTGCTCTTTAACTTTCAGCACATCTTCCATCGCCGCTTTCCACGCATCTGCGACGCGGGTCTCTTCCGGCACCCCAATCAGGCTCATGTAGAACCCGGTACGGCAACCCATAGGCGAGATATCGATAATCTCAACGCCGTTGCCGTTCAGGTGATCGCGCATGAAGCCGGCGAACAGGTGCTCCAGGGTGTGAATGCCTTTTTCCGGCATCACTTCTTTATTCGGTACGCAGAAACGCAGGTCGAATACCGTGATCGTATCGCCATGCGGGGTATGCATGGTCTTCGCAACGCGTACAGCAGGTGCTTCCATACGGGTATGGTCGACAGTAAAGCTATCTAATAACGGCATACGTCACCTCCGATAGTGATTTTTTTTAAAAAAAATGAACTCTTCTTTTCAACGCGCGTCTGAGTATATGAAAGACGCGCATTTGTTATCATCATCCCTGTTCTTCAGAGATGTTATTTTGGCCACAGCGATGTGGCCTTTTTCTTTTCTGTCAGGCCTGTTTCGCCAGAAACTCAGCAAACGACTCTGTATCCGCCGCCTCAATCTCACGCTGACGCACCGTTGACGCTTCGCGTTCAGCAGCGAACTCAGCTTCGGTAAGCACCTCCAGCGGTTCCTGCAGCAGCATATCGCGATACTCCGCCGCAAGTGCACGACCGGTCCCGCCGATGCCCCGATCAATCATAGAACGCAGAATGCGTGCCGAGAACGTTAGCTCAGGATTATCAAAACTTTCGACCAGCTGATCGCAAACCTGCTGATACGCATCGCCACCATAAACGCTGTCCAGTGTCTGGGCGACGCGTTTGAGATCGCGGAACAGATCTTTACCCACCTGTTGCAGCGGGAACTGTGCCGTCTGGCAACCTATGCCCAGCGTCAGGCCAGGTTTGCGCCCTTCAAGGATCACCCGGTTCCAGTTCGTGCGGGTGCAGAGCAGTTCGTCAGCACTCATTTCCGGCGCATCGGCCAGCACGCACCAGACCATAAACAGATCCAGGAAGCGTACCTGCTGCTCGTCCACGCCGATAGGCGAGAACGGGTTGATATCCAGGGAGCGCACTTCGATGTACTCAATCCCACCGCGCTGTAACGCATCCGATGGTGTTTCTCCGCTGCGCGTGACGCGTTTCGGACGGATAGGCGCGTATAGTTCGTTTTCAATCTGTAAAACGTTACTGTTGATTTGCAGGCGCTTACCGTCTTTCTCAAGACCGATCTCTTCGTAGATTTCCGACGGGGTTTTGATCGCCCGCTTCAATCCTGCCACATACTCGTGCAGATCGTTAAACGTAATACCGAGATTGCTTTGCGACTTATTGGTATAACCCAGGTCGCTGAGACGCAGGGAGGTGGCATATGGCAGGTAGTACATACCGCAGTCGGTTTTCTCAAACGGCAGCGTGGTCGGTTTGCCCTGTAGGAAAGAGGAGCAAATCGCCGGAGAAGCCCCAAACAGATACGGGATGACCCAGCCGAAGCGATAGTAGTTACGAATCAGGCGGAAATAGCCTGCGGAGATCGCCTCTTTATCTGTTTCGCCGCACTTCGCCTGCCAGAATGCCATCGGCAAGGAGAAGTTATAGTGCACGCCAGAGATCGTCTGCATCAGCGCGCCATAGCGATTTTTTAATCCTTCGCGATAGAGCGTTTTCAGACGACCGATATTGGACGTGCCGTACTGCGCCAGTTCAATATCCTGCCCCTGCGCGATATAGCACGGCATACTCAGCGGCCACATCCGCTCATCACCCAGATTACGGGCGCTGTAGCGGTGAATGTCACGCATGATTTTCAGCATGTGGTCAATTTCGCCGTCGACCGGCGTAATGAACTCAAGCAGTGCTTCGGCGAAATCAGTAGTGATCCATTTATGGGTCAGCGCCGAACCCAACGCCTGTGGATGGCCTGTCGTTGCGAGACTGCCATCTGCGTTAACGCGCAGCGTTTCGCGCTCAAGACCGCGCTGAATACCCTTCAGTGCCTGAGGGTGGTTTTCCAGCCAGGCCAGTGCCTGTGATACGTCCGGGATCAATTCGACCTCCCGCCTGTCAAAATCATTTCATTTAGCATAATTGTAATGGTTTCTGGTCACAAACAGTCCAATTAGTGCCACCACGTCATACCCTGCAAAGTTGCAACCGCTACAAGAATGTAGCGCAATGCCTTGCCAAGGCATAAAAAAAAGAGCACAGGCCCCCAGGAGATGCGCATCCATCCCGCCAGCAGGCACAGTAAATCACCGATTACCGGCATCCAGCTTAGTAAAAGCGTGGCAGCGCCATAGCGTTTTAGCCAGCCGACTGCCTTTTCCTGCCAGCGCGATTTTTTGCGTAGCGGAAAGAATCGCCCAAGAATAACGTTAGTCAGCCCTCCAAGGCTATTACCCATTGTTGCTATTAACACGAGTAACCACGGCTGACTGACGCCGGACAAGAGCATCGCCACCAGTACCACCTCGGAATTTCCGGGCAGGATCGTGGCGCTTAAAAAACTGCTGGCGAATAATGAGGCGAGTGACAGTGTGTCACTCACAGTAAGCGAACATCCACCGCGGCCATACCGGCATCACGTGCTGCCTGGATACCAAAATCGGCATCTTCAAACACGACACACTTCGCGGGTGGTACGCCCATCAGCTCTGCACAAAGCAGAAAGGTGTCAGGTGCAGGCTTGTGGTTTTTAACGTGATCGGCCGCGACCACGGCAGAGAAATAGTGGCGCAGGTTAAGATGGTTGAGCAGTGCTTCAGCGATAGCGCTTTCACTGCCCGTACCGACGGACATGGGACGTCGCCCGTGCCACGCCTTCACCACCTCGATTAAGGGCAAAGGACGCACGGTGTCCAGCAGCATGGCTTTTACCGCATCGGTTTTTTCACGCGCGAGCAAGTGCGGGTCGAGATCGGCCTGATTCAGCTCAATCACGGCCTGCGCAATACGCCAGGTTGGAGATCCGTTGAGGGCTATCACCGCCTGTAAGTCGAAACGCATACCATAACGACCCAGGACTTCAGTCCAGGCCTGGCGATGCGTTGGCTCAGTGTCGAGGATGGTGCCATCCATATCGAAAATCAAACCGTCATACTGTGCGTACATCGTGCTCTCGCGAAAGGATTACAAAGCGTTACTTTATCGTAAACAAGGGGTTTTGTCGCTGACAGAGAAGATGATTGCTGACGAAACGTCGAAGGAATAAACAATGAGGGAGAAGATGGTGCATCCGGGAGGATTACTCGGCGTTGCCTCGCCCTCCGGGTCGTTGCTGAAGCAACGTTATCCTCCCTGGTGCTGACGATTGATTCGCAGACCATGAAACAACAGCCTGGCTGTTATCTCTGAGAAGATGGTGCATCCGGGAGGATTCGAACCTCCGACCGCTCGGTTCGTAGCCGAGTACTCTATCCAGCTGAGC
>NZ_JBBCPK010000048.1:0-34344 GCF_037150775.1 Leclercia sp. M50 | reverse complement strand
GGCGGCTGTAGCGCGGTGGTCCCACCTGACCCCATGCCGAACTCAGAAGTGAAACGCCGTAGCGCCGATGGTAGTGTGGGGTCTCCCCATGCGAGAGTAGGGAACTGCCAGACATCAATTAAGTGAAAAGGCCATCCGAAAGGATGGCCTTTTTGCATTTCTGCACCATAAAAAAACAGGGCCCGACGCGTACAGCGCCGCCGGGCCAATCAACATTAGTGGATAACCTGCGACAAAAACGCGCGCGTACGTTCTGATTTCGGGTGAGAGAAGAACTCTTCCGGCGGCGCCTGCTCAACAATTTCTCCGCGATCCATAAAGATCACCCGGTCCGCAACGGTTCTGGCGAAGCCCATCTCGTGCGTAACGCAGAGCATGGTCATTCCCGATTCCGCCAGGCCTATCATCGTATCCAGAACCTCTTTCACCATCTCGGGATCGAGTGCTGAAGTCGGCTCATCAAACAGCATAATTTTAGGTTTCATGCACAGAGAGCGGGCAATGGCCACGCGCTGCTGCTGCCCGCCCGAGATCTGCCCGGGAAACTTATGGGCGTGTTCAGCAATGCGTACCCGCTCCAGATAGTGCATGGCAAGTGCCTCAGCTTCTTTTTTCGGCATCTTACGGACCCAGACAGGCGCCAGGGTGCAGTTTTGCAGAACGGTCAGATGAGGGAACAGATTGAAATGCTGGAAGACCATGCCTACCTCCTGGCGGACACGCTCCACGTTGCGGATGTCGTCATTCAGCTCGATACCATCCACCACAATCCGGCCTTGCTGATGCTCTTCCAGATGGTTGATACAGCGGATCGTTGTTGATTTACCCGAGCCTGAAGGCCCGCAAAGGACGATGCGCTCGCCTTGCTTTACCTTCAGGTTAATGTCTTTCAAAACGTGAAATTGCCCGTACCACTTATTCACATTATCCAGGGTAATCATCGCGTCAGCGGGGGTCATAGTTATCTGGCTCATAGGTTCCTCAGTGCGGTGTACGCCCGGTGTTAAAGCGCTTTTCCAGATGCTGGCTGTAGCGCGACATGCTAAAACAGAAAATCCAGTAGATAAGTGCTGCAAAAACGTAGCCTTCTGTCGACATGCCCAGCCACGCCGGGTCGACGGTAGCCTGCTGCACGCTACTGAACAGATCGAATAATCCAATAATGATCACCAGACTGGTGTCCTTAAACAGCGCAATGATGGTGTTCACCAGACCCGGGATCACCAGCTTCAGCGCCTGGGGAAGGATCACCAGTCCCTGCGTTTTCCAGTAACCCAGCGCCAGCGATTCGGCTGCTTCATACTGGCCCTTGGGGAGCGCCTGCAATCCGCCGCGCACGACCTCAGCGACATAAGCAGACTGGAACAGAATGACGCCGACCAGGGCGCGGATCAGCTTGTCGATGGTAGTGCCTTCCGCCATAAACAGCGGCAGCATCACGGAAAACATAAAGAGCACGGTGATAAGCGGAACGCCGCGCCAGAACTCAATAAAAATTACCGAGAGGACGCGCACGACCGGCATGGTTGAGCGGCGACCCAGCGCCAGTAAAATCCCTAATGGCAATGCGCCGGCAATCCCTACCGAGGCGATAATGAGCGTCAGCGTCAGACCGCCCCACTGGCGGGTTTCAACGCGATCCAGCCCCAGTACGCCGCCATACAACAGCCCCCAGACGAGCAGGGGATAAATCACCGCCCAACAGGCGATGTATCGTCCCCGTTGGGGTAACTTCTTCCAGAACATGGGAACGACAGAGAGCAGCCCAATAACCAGCGCAAGGTTGATGCGCCAGCGCTGATCGTGGGGATAGAGCCCATACATAAACTGGCCGAAGCGCTGATGAATAAAGACCCAGCACGCTCCCTCTTTTGTGCAATCGGCGCGGGTGGTACCGATCCAGTTAGCCTGCAAAAATGCCCAGTTAATGAGCGGCGGGATAAGTTCCCACATCAGCCAGAAGCAGAACAGGGTGAGCAAACTGTTGCTCCAGCTGGAGAACAGGTTTTTACGAGCCCAGTTAATGATGCGTCCGTTGCCGGTTGTGGCCGGACGCGCAGGGTGAGACAAGACCGCTTTTGTCATCATGGTTCCTTAGCGTTCAACCAGCGCGATACGACGGTTGTAGATGTTCATCAACAGTGAAATGGTCAGGCTGATAATCAGGTAGACCGACATCGTAATGGCAATGGTTTCTATTGCCTGGCCGGTCTGGTTAAGAACGGTGCCGGCAAACAACGAGACCATATCGGGATAGCCGATCGCCGCCGCGAGAGAGGAGTTTTTCACGATGTTGAGATACTGGCTGGTCAGCGGAGGGATGATCACCCGTAGGGCCTGGGGAATGATGACCTGGCGCAGGGTGACGGGATTCGGGAGCCCAAGGGAGCGAGCAGCTTCATGCTGACCATGGGGAACGGCCTGAATACCGGCGCGAATAATTTCTGCGATAAAGGTCGAGGTATAGATGGAGAGCGCCAGCGTCAGGGCGGCCAGCTCCGGGATCAATACCATGCCGCCGCGGAAGTTAAACCCCTTTAGCTGCGGAACATCCCAGTGCATTGCCGGGCCAGCTATTGTATGCGCCAGCCACGGCAGGATCACTGCTAAAGCCAGGGTTACGGGCCAGGTGCGCCGTAGCTGCCCGGTTTTAATCTGATGCATGCGGTTGTAGCGAAACAGCGCAATGGAAATCAAGATGGCGCACGCCAGCGCGGCCAGCAATGCCAGCATCCCTTCGGCAATCTGCGGCGCGGGGATATAGAGACCGCGGTTGCTTAAAAAGGCCAGATCGAACGCATCCATCGCCTGACGGGGGCCAGGCAGATTGCGCAGGACGGCGAAATACCAGAAGAAGATCTGCAGCAGCGGGGGAATATTACGGAAGGTCTCGATATAAAACGTGGAGAGCTTACGCAGCAGCCAGTTATCCGAGAGACGCGCGAGTCCGAGGAAAAAGCCCAGCAGAGAAGCAAACAGAATGCATAAAGCTGAAACCAGCAGGGTATTCATCAGGCCGACAAGGAATACGCGGCCATAGGTATCGCCTTCACCGTAATCAATTAAGTGCTGAACAATGCCAAACCCTGCACTACGGTCAAGGAAGGCAAAGCCCGACGTAATGCCGCGTGTGCTGAGGTTGGTAACAGTGTTGTGGAACAGGTAGATCGCGACGGCCAGGACAGCGAGAACAGCGAGGATCTGAAACAGCCAGGCGCGAACCGCAGGATTAGAAAAGGAGAAAGCTCCTTTCAGGGCTAAGCGGCGATGGAACATATAAAACCTCGGGTAACCATGACTCTGGACTGGGCACTGCGCTGGCAGTGCCCGTTACAGCAAGATGCTTAGCGTACTGGCGGCGCGTACTGAATGCCGCCATTGTTCCAGAGGTTGTTCTGCCCACGGCTGATCTTCAGCGCGCTCTCAGATCCAACGTTACGCTCGAAGATCTCAGCGTAGTTACCCACCTTTTTAATGATGTTGTACGCCCATTTATTATCCAGCTTCAGATCCTTGCCGTAATCACCTTCCTTGCCCAGCAGATGGGCCATATCAGGCGTGGCCGGATTAGCCGCCTTCTCATCGACGTTCTTTGAGTTGACCCCCATCTCTTCCGCGTTGAGCATGGCGAACAGCGTCCAGCGAACAACAGCGTTCCATTCATCATCCCCGCGACGGACGACCGGCCCCAGCGGCTCTTTGGAGATCACTTCTGGCAGGACGATCCATTCCGCCGGATTGCTCAGCTTGATCCGCAGCGCATAGAGCTGAGACTGATCCGAGGCCAGGGTATCGCAGCGGCCGGACTCCAGCGCTTTGGCGGATTCGTCAGAGCGGTCAAAGGTCACTGGCGTATATTTCATGTTGTTGGCTTTGAAATAGTCGGCGACATTCAGTTCAGTATCAGTACCCGCCTGAATACAGACGGTGGCACCATCCAGCTCCTTCGCACTTTTGAGACCCGCTTTATTGTGCGTCAGGAAACCAATGCCGTCGTAATAGGTGACACCGGTAAAGGTCATTCCCATCCCGGCATCACGGGATGAGGTCCAGGTGGTATTACGCGAAAGCATATCCACTTCGCCGGATTGCAGGGCAGTAAAGCGCTCTTTCGCCGTCAGCGGGGTATATTTCACTTTGGTGTCGTCGCCGAATACCGCAGCGGCAACGCCACGGCACACGTCAACATCAATACCGGAGAACTTACCGTTGGCGTCTGCGTAAGAGAAACCCGGCAGACCGTCACTGATCCCGCATTGCACAAACCCTTTTTGTTTAACTGCATCCAGAGTGGCACCCGCCTGAACCTGGCCGGTCATTGCAATGAGCACACCTGCAGCGGCGAGGCTGGCCATCATCATCTTTTTCATAATGCATCCTGTGTAGCGAAAAATTATCGTTATAGTGAGGCGTTTATAAACGCTTTAACCTGTCTGTGGCTGTGGCCGACGTTAATAAAGCAAACGTAATGCCAGCTTTTGCTTTCAACGTCATAAGGGATTACACAACGCGTGAAGCAGGATGCAGGCAGTGATAATTAAATCGAGTGCCCTGAAATGGTGCGAAATTACAATCTGCGCCACAAATCAGAGCAAAATATGGATGGGTAAAGGAAGAAATAAAACGGAGGGTTAATAGCGGGAAAATAGAAACAAAATAAGATGTGAGCCCATTCAGGCTTATTTGTTCATCTGCAATGAAAAAGCAAAAGCGCGGACGGAACCGCGCTTTCTGGATTACTTGGACACGGCAATGATACCCAGTGTCAGGCCAGCTAAAGCCGCTGCGCCACCTGCGATTGCCCCCGCGGTTTCCCAGTTATCCTGCGTGGTGCCTTTCATACAGGTATTGGTGTGAACCAGTCTGCCCTGATCGTCGTATACCGGTACGCACGGTGAGTCATGTGCACAGCCCGCAAGCAACGTGGCAAGGAGTGCAACCGAAATGAATCTTTTCATGGTGTTACCTCAAAATGAAATCTAACTTTGCGATATAACCAGTAACGACTTCTGCAAAGCTGGAGGCTATTTTACCACCGCTTCAAATTCGCCATGAACGTCAATAATCTCAAATTATTTGGATTGTAAAAAATATGGAGAAACGGTCATTCTTGCCGGGCAATAATGGAGAGATTGAGGAGAGCGACAGAGTAAACAGTCAGGTGCTGAAATCGTGAGCAAACAATTTATTGGACCGCTAATCAATAAGGTAAATAAATAGTAAGGCTAACTCTCTGTTTATTATCATAAGAAAAGGCGCCGAAGCGCCTTTACCCATTACTATTCACGATGACGCGTAAAGCGTCGCCGTACTACCACAAAGAAGACCGGCACAAAGAAGATTGCCAGCAGGGTAGCTGAAAGCATACCGCCCATCACGCCGGTACCCACGGCGTTTTGCGCGCCGCTGCCCGCTCCGTGACTGATGATCAGCGGCAATACGCCAAGGATAAATGCCAGTGAGGTCATAAGGATAGGACGAAGACGCATGCGTGATGCCTCCAGCGTGGCTTCAATAATCCCTTTCCCCTCTTTCTCCATCAGATCCTTAGCAAATTCGACAATCAGGATGGCGTTCTTGGCCGACAGACCAATGGTGGTAAGCAGCCCCACCTGGAAGTAAACATCATTATTCAGCCCACGCAGGGAAGCGGCCAGCAGGGCGCCAACCACCCCTAATGGCACCACCAGCATCACCGAGAAAGGAATCGACCAGCTCTCATACAGCGCCGCCAGGCAGAGGAACACCACCACCAGCGAGATGGCATACAGGGCAGGCGCCTGGTTGCCGGAGAGCCGTTCCTGATAAGACATGCCTGTCCAGTCGTAACCGATGCCGGTTGGCAGTTTCGCCGCCAGTTTTTCCATTAGCACCATGGCTTCACCGGTACTCTTGCCGGGAGCGGCTTCCCCGAGGATCTCCATGGAAGGGCTGCCGTTATAGCGCTCCAGGCGCGGTGAGCCATAAATCCAGTGCGACTGGCTGAACGCGGAGAGCGGCACCATTTCACCGTTGGCGCTGCGGACATAGAGACGGTTAATATCCTCCGGCAGCATCCTGAAGTGGGCATCCGCCTGGACATAGACTTTCTTCACCCGGCCACGGTCGATGTAGTCATTGACATAGGTTCCCCCCAGCGCGGTGGAGATGGTCTGGTTGATGTCCGACACGCTCACGCCCAGCGCCTGCGCTTTTTCCTGATCGATATCCAGCTTGAACTGCGGGGTATCTTCCAGCCCATTGGGTCGCACACGCACCAGCATATCGGCGTGCTCTTTAATCATGCCCAGCAGCTGGTTTCGCGCCTGCGTCAGCTGGTTATGTCCCAGGTTGGCCTGGTCAATCAGTTCAAAATCGAAGCCCGTTGCGGTGCCGAGTTCGATAATGGCGGGCAGGTTGAACGGGAAGACCAGCCCGTCTTTGATCTGACTAAAGGCCCGTGTTGCCCGGCTGACGATGGCCCCAACGCTGTTTTCCGCACCCGGGCGCTCCTCCCAGGGCTTCAGGCTGATAAATGCTACCCCGGCGTTTTGACCCTGGCCGCTGAAGCTGAAGCCGTTAACGGTAAATACCGATTCTACGTTGGCCTTCTCATTGTTGAGGTAGTAGTGCTCAACCTGATCCAGCACCTTCTGGGTGCGGCTTTGCGTCGCGCCCGCCGGGAGCTGCACCATCGTCATAAACACGCCCTGATCCTCTTCCGGCAGGAACGAAGTAGGCAGACGCAGGAACAGTACCGCCATACCG
Source organism: Leclercia sp. M50 (assembly GCF_037150775.1). NCBI lineage: Bacteria > Pseudomonadati > Pseudomonadota > Gammaproteobacteria > Enterobacterales > Enterobacteriaceae > Leclercia > Leclercia sp. M50. Next base: position 27,597 of record NZ_JBBCPK010000048.1, on the reverse strand, counting down.
CCCACTATAAGGATGTAGACCACCAGGTAGCGGCCCGTCTTACGCAGGATATGGCTGACGCTGTTGCTGTAATGGGCCACGCTTCTGTCGAACAGGGCATTAAACCAGCCGAAGAAGCCGCCTTTGTTCGCATGATGCTCGCTGGGGGCCTTTAGCAGGGTGGCACACAGAGCAGGGGTCAGGATCAGCGCCACCAGCACCGAGAGCGCCATCGCCGAAACAATGGTCAGAGAGAACTGGCGATAAATCGCCCCGGTGGAGCCGCCGAAAAAGGCCATCGGGATAAATACCGCTGAGAGCACCATGGCGATGCCGACCAGCGCCCCCTGAATTTGCGACATCGATTTTTGTGTCGCCTCTTTTGGCGGAAGCTTCTCCTCCACCATCACGCGCTCGACGTTCTCCACCACTACGATGGCATCATCCACCAGCAAGCCTATTGCCAGCACCATACCAAACATGGTCAGGGTGTTTATCGAGAAGCCAAACGCCGCCAGCACCGCGAAGGTGCCCAGCAGAACCACCGGTACGGCAATGGTCGGGATGAGCGTGGCCCGCAGGTTTTGCAGGAACAGGTACATCACGAGGAAGACGAGAATGATGGCTTCGAACAGCGTCTTGACCACTTCATGAATGGAGATCTTCACGAACGGCGTGGTGTCATAGGGGTAGACCACCTTCAGCCCCTGCGGGAAGAAGGCTTGCAGCTGCGCCAGTTTGCTTTTGATCGCCGCGGCGGTATCCAGCGCGTTGGCACCGGTAGCGAGCTTAATACCGAGCCCGGTCGCCGCCTGACCATTGATTTTGGTCACCATGTTGTAGTTTTCACCGCCTGGCGCAATGCGGGCGACATCTTTCAGATGCACCATCGACCCGTCCTGATTGACCTTCAGGGTGATGTTGCCGAACTCCTCTGCGGTTTTCAGGCGCGTCTGGGCGATGATGGAGGCGTTGAGCTGCTGGCCCGGCACCGACGGTGTTCCGCCGAGCTGACCGGCGGCAATCTGGTTGTTCTGCGTTTTTAACTGGTTAATCACGTCCAGCGGCGTCAACTGATAGGCGTTCAGCTTATTCGCATCCAGCCAGATACGCATCGCATACTGGGCGCCAAACAGTTGCACATCGCCCACCCCGGAGGTGCGGCTGATCGCATCCTTGACGTTAGAGGCGACATAGTCCGAGATATCGTCCTGGCTCAGGTTTTTATTGTCCGAGACAAAACCGGCCACCAGCAGGAAGCTGCTGCTCGACTTCTCCACGCTAATCCCTTGCTGCTGCACTTCCTGCGGCAGTAACGGCATGGCCAGCTGCAGCTTGTTCTGCACTTGTACCTGAGCAATATCCGGGTCGGTGCCTGACTGGAAGGTCAGGGTAAGGGTGACGCTGCCCGCTGAATCGCTGGTGGAGGACATGTACATGAGGTTATCGATACCGTTCATGTTCTGCTCGATAACCTGGGTCACCGTATCCTGCACCGTCTGGGCATCCGCGCCGGGGTAGGTCGCCGAGATCGCTACGGCAGGCGGCGCAATGGTGGGATACTGCGCCACCGGCAGCTTCAGGATCGCAAGCCCACCCGCCAGCATCAGGATAATGGCCAGCACCCACGCAAAGATTGGGCGCTGAATAAAGAAGTTAGCCATGCTCTGTTCCTTATCCCACTTTCTGCGCAGCGGTATCCGGCGTCGCCACCACCGCGACGCCAGGACGCACTTTCTGCAGCCCGCTGATAATCACCCGGTCGCCTTCCTGTAAGCCGTCTGTAATCAGCCATTGATCGCCAATCGCCTGAGGGGCGACAACGTTACGGGCTTCAACCTGGTTTTTACTGTTGACCACCATCACGCTGGCATCACCGCGCGGGGTTCGCGTAACGCCCTGTTGCGGAACCAGAATGGCGTGCGGCTGGGTGCCTTCGTTAATACGCGCGCGGACAAACATGCCGGGCAGCAGGATATGTTGCGGGTTGGGGAAGATAGCCCGCAGGGTGATGGAGCCGGTGCTCTCATCCACGGTGACATCCGAGAATTGCAGCGATCCTTTTAGTGGATAGGGCTGACCATTCTCCATCAGCAACTGTACGCTGCGGGTGCCTTCGCCGGTCTGCAGGCTGGACTGCTTGAGACGCATAAAATCATTGCTGGACTGGGTGACATCGACATAAATCGGATCAAGCTGCTGAACCGTTGCCAGCGCCGTGGCCTGTCCGTTCGCAACCAGGGCCCCTTCGGTGACGCTGGATTTACCGATCCGCCCGCTGATAGGTGACGTCACTTTGGTGTACGCAAGATTGATGCGCGCGGTTTCGACGGCGGCTTTGGCCGCAATCACCGAGGCATCAGCCTGACGGGCGTTCGCCACTGACTGATCGTACTCCTGTTTGCTGACGTACTGTGTGCCGACCAGAGGTAAATAGCGTTTTACCGTCAGGTGAGCAATGCTGGCGGCTGCCTGGGCTTTGGCCAGCTCGCCCGACGCACTATCAAATGCGGCCTGATAGGAGGCGGGATCGATCTGATACAGCGACTCGCCAGCTTTTACGTCGCTGCCTTCAGTAAAGTTGCGCTTCAGCACAATGCCACTGACCTGCGGGCGAACCTCGGCGACGCGGTAAGCATCGGTCCGGCCAGGCAGTTCGGTGGTCACCTCCAGCGGCGCACTTTTCACGACATGCACCACGACCTGTGGAGTCGGCGGCTGCTGCGCCTGGCCTGCATGATCATCACAACCCACAAGCAATGCGGCACCGATGATAAAACCGGATAAGGGTAAAAACCTGAAATTAGGCGTCATGACTATTCCTTCAAGATCATCAATCCGCATTCACCGACAAGGGTTATGCGTTAAGGAGAGGTAAAACGGAAAACGGCGGGCGCAATAATAAAGAATGACCGTGCGGGTTTTTGATTTATAAGTGCGGAGAATGAACTGAGGATAAAAAAAAGAGCAGCAAGTGAGCGTAAAGAATGATATAGCACGTCCGGCTATGTATTGCTGGCCGTTTTGCTTTAGATGAATTCATGTTTTTTGTGAATTAAATGCATGGCAAGTATCATCGCGGTTTATAAGTTAGGCAGGTTAACTTTTTTTGTTCATATTTATTTTTCTGACTGATGGATAATTCCTGCTCCGACGATTGTCGTCATTGTTTTATAAAAGTAACCAATCCGTTAAATGAGTGATTTTCTATGGCGCGCAAAACCAAAGCTGAGGCGCAGAAGACACGCCAGTTATTGATTGAGGCGGCAATAGAGCAGTTTGCCATGCGGGGGGTCGCCAACACGACGCTGACGGATATCGCCGATGCCGCCTGCCTGACACGGGGGGCCGTTTACTGGCATTTCGCCAGTAAAGCCGAGATATTTAACGCTATCTGGCAGGAGCAACGCCCGCTGCGCGAGATTATTCGCGGTCAACTGTCGCAGGCGGAAGAGAGCGATCCATTATTAATTTTGCGTGAGCAGTTTGTTACTGCTTTGCAATATATTGCCCGGGACAGACGCCAGCGGACCTTATTGCAGATCCTGTATCACAAATGTGAATTTGATGAGGATATGATCTCAGAAAATCAAATTCGTGAAAGGATCGGGTTCAATTATGAAAACGTCCGTGAAATATTGCAGAGAGGCATTATGCTTGGCAGCATCTCCGCGCAGATCAATATCGACACGACGTTAATTGTTTTCCATGGCTTTTTTTGCGGGCTGATTAAAAACTGGTTAATGAGCCCGGAACACCTGGATCTCTACCGGCAGGCCCCGGAACTGGTCGATAATATCCTCTCAACGTTGCCGCTAGCCCACAGAGAATACGACACCGCCTCATAGCGGCATCGCGTCAGATTTGCTGGGTCAGCATGGCCTGCGGATCGTGGCTCAGCGCGTTGACAGCTTGCGCCGTGACGGGTTTACCCAGCAGATAGCCCTGTAGCGTATTACATCCCAGACTGGTCAAAAAGGTCTGCTGCTCCTCGGTTTCGACCCCTTCGGCAACCACCTTCAGGTTGAGCGTTTTTGCCAGCGCAACAATGGCGGATACGATGGTCGCATCATCACCCGTGCTGTTGAGATCTTTCACAAACGCCCGATCAATTTTTAGCTCACAGGCGGGCAACTTTTTCAGGTAGAGCAGGCTGGAATAGCCGGTGCCAAAATCATCGATCGAGGCTTTTACTCCGGCCTGAGTTAACTCAGTCAGCACCCGGACGCTCTCATCGGGGTTATTCATGGCCGTGGTTTCGGTCACTTCCAGAATCAGGGTATGCGGCGGAATACGGTGTCGTGCCAGGCTGCCCATCACCGTCTCCACCAGCTGGGGCTGTTCAAACTGCAGCGTAGAGAGGTTCACCGCCATCGACCATTCAGTATGGCCGTTAAGATGCCATTCGCGTAGCTGGCGGCACGCTTCATCAATTACCCAGTTGCCGATAGGAATAATCAGCCCGCTTTTCTCCGCCAGCGGCAGAAACTGGTCGGGGGATAACAAGCCCTGGACAGGATGTTGCCAGCGCAGCAGGGCTTCAAAGCCGACAATGGGGCCCACCGGCGCCTGGAACTTAGGCTGATAAACCAGATGCAACTCCTTGCGCTCCAGCGCCAGCCACAGATCGTTCATTAGCTGTAGCTGATTTTGCGCCAGGGTATTCATCGACGGCTGGAAGAAGTGGTAGCCGTTACGCCCCATGTGCTTGGTGTGATACATCGCCGCATCGGCGTTGAACATCAGTTCGCGCTGGTTTTTGCCATCATGGGGATAAATAGCGATGCCCACGCTGAGGGTCACTACCACATCATACAGCTCAAGGCTGAAGGGTTGGTCGACGACATGCACCAGCGCGCTGGCGAGCGATGCGGCGTCGTTCGGGGAGTCGATCTCGGCCAGCAGCACAAACTCGTCGCCACCAATACGGGCGAGAGTGTACTGGCCCTTCAGGGGCTGTTCCAGAGGCTCCGTCACGGCAACCAATAGCTTATCGCCCGTATCATGGCCGTAGGCATCGTTAACAGCTTTGAAGCCATCCAGATCCATAAACAGCAGGGCAAACAGTTTGCCTTCGCGATCGGCTTTGTTAATTGCCTGCTCGAGGCGATCTTCCAGCAGCACGCGGTTCGGCAAGCGGGTCAGCGTATCGTGCAGCGCCAGCTGGGCCAGTTCGCGGTTGGCTTCCGCCAGCGATGAAGCGAGAAGGGAGGTGCGGGCCTGCAGCCGGGCATCAAACATAGAAACCAGCAGCGTTATACCCAAGATAGAGAGCGCCACAACGCTCACCAGCACCGCCAGCCAGCTGCCGTTCACCCCCTGATGATGCATGTGCACCTGAAGCGGAAACTGGGCCGCTTTCATGCCGGTATAGTGCATGCCGGCAATCGCGATGCCCATCAGCACCGCAGCGCCCGCACGCATCAGCGCGACCTGGGCGGCATCCCGCCGTAAACGGAACGTCAGCCACAGGGCGGCCAGCGAGGCGAGGAGAGCGATAACCACCGACAGCGCAACCCAGCGCATATCCCAGACGATAGCGGGCGCTACCTGCAGGGCTTTCATGCCGGTGTAGTGCATCGCCACGATGCCCGCTCCCAGAATCACCGCGCCGGTAAACAAGCGACGTCTGCGTAAGTGGTCGCGGCTCACCAGCCAGAGGGCAAACAGTGAGGCGCCAATAGCGATCAGCATGGAAAGGGCGGTTTTTGGCAGGTCGTAGTTCATCCGCATGGAGATATCCATCGCCAGCATGCCGATAAAATGCATAGCCCATATCCCGATACCCATGGCGATCCCCCCGCCCGTCAGCCAGTTATGTGCCGCGACGCCGGTACTGCCGGCAACCCGTCCCGCCATATTCAGCGCGGTATAGGATGCAAGAATGGCGACAACAAAGGAGATAACCACAAGAAGTTGGTCGTATTGGCTAACCAGCATGATCTCATCAACTCATACGCAGTGGGGTATTACGTGATACCGGGTGAGACGGGCTGAGACATTATCATCCAATAAAGATGCCTCAAAGGTTTTTAAAACCGCACATTTTTCGAGGAAAAGCAGGGGCTTAATCTAGATCCGAGCAATTAACCAGCTTAAGCGGATTAACCGAATTCATGTTGCGGCATTGGTCCGTTTCCGTAGACATCAACTCAATCCACTGCATTAACAGCGCATCGAAAAGGAAAACGCTAATCGCGAAGACGACTAACCACCAATACTTACGGATCATTCGGAATTTCCGGGGACAATCGACAAGAGTGCAGGAAATATACACGAAAAATAGCGGCTGAGAAGTGGGCTGAGAGATGTTTACGTTTCGGGAGATAACGAGGGGGTGGAGAACAAAAAACAGGGGAACGACAGGCATAAAAAAAGGCGCTTCCCCATGCCGGTTCGCGCCTTTTTAAACAAGCATTTAGCTAATCGAAATTAGTTCATGCCGTATTTTTTCAGTTTCTTACGCAGCGTACCACGGTTGATGCCCATCATCAGAGCAGCACGGGTCTGGTTACCGCGGGTGTATTGCATCACCATGTCCAACAGGGGCTGTTCAACTTCAGCCAGTACCAGCTCATACAGGTCGTTAACGTCCTGACCATTCAGTTGAGCAAAATAGTTCTTCAGTGCCTGTTTAACCGAGTCACGCAGGGGCTTTTGAGTTACCTGGTCCTGAGAGTTAACGGTGGAAACGGTCAGTACGTCAGAATTTACGCGTTGTTCGAACATAGTTCTGTCAGCTCTTTATTTCATTACGCAAGATTTTCGAAGTATGCCTCCAACGCCTCCAGCTGTTCGCTGGCATCCTCTATGGCGTTGAATGTGCGCCGAAACTGGTCATCCGGAGCGTGTTCCTGGAGATACCAGGATACGTGTTTACGCGCGATTCGGTACCCTTTAGCCTGACCATAAAAGTCATGCAGTTCCCGAATATGCGCGCATAGCAAGTGCTTAACCTCTGCCAGCGGCAGCGGGGCAAGCAGCTCCCCAGTGTCCAGATAATGCTGGATTTCCCGAAAGATCCAGGGTCTTCCCTGAGCCGCACGTCCTATCATCAGAGCATCAGCCCCTGTATAGTCGAGCACAGCTCTGGCTTTAAGCGGGTCAGTAATGTCGCCATTCGCGATAACCGGAATGGAAACTTTCTGCTTAACTGCCCGAATGCTGTCGTATTCAGCTTCACCGTTGAACAAACAGGCGCGGGTGCGTCCATGTATGGTCAGGGCCTGAATGCCACAGTCTTCGGCCAGTTGGGCAATCTCTACACAGTTACGGTGATCCGGCGACCAACCCGTGCGAATCTTTAACGTAACAGGAACGTCCACTGCGCTGACAACCGCGGTCAGGATCGACTTCACCTGATCGGGGTATTGCAGAAGGGCTGAACCTGCAAGCTTGCGATTCACCTTTTTGGCCGGGCATCCCATATTGATATCAATAATCTGGGCGCCACTTTCCACGTTGATACGCGCGGCATCTGCCATCTCTTCAGGCACGCTCCCGGCGATTTGCACGGTGCGGATACCTGGTTCGTCAATGTGCACCATCCGAAGACGGGATTTATCGCTTTCCCAAACCTGCGGGTTAGACGACATCATCTCTGAAACGGTTAATCCTGCTCCCATCTCATAACACAGCGTCCTGAATGGTCGGTCGGTAATACCTGCCATAGGTGCTGCGATCAGGCGATTTCTGAGCTGGTGGTTTCCGATACGCATGAGTTAAGAAATGACCATACTGTGACTGCAAGGCGGCGTATCTTACGCATTTTTTGCACGAGATGAAAGGCCAAACTTTGAACAATCCACTGCGGTAGATCAATGAATCGCCGCTCTATTACTCCCGTTGAATTTATTCATCATTTAAATCATTGGGTTAGCGCGGGCGTGTTGTTTCGTTGGGTGTAACATTTTCCCGTAACTTCTTATCGTTTCTGATAAATGAATTGGTTATTCGGGATAATCTGCTGTTTTTAACAGCAGATTATCCCGCTTCTTTGCGATCCAGGTCGCATTTTAGAACATGATATCAGGATGAAAAGCGAGCGTTATTCCACGACAGTACGGCCATGTAATGGTTGTACCGGGCGATTATTATCGTGGTGCATAGTTCGTGTAAATTTTTCCAGCTGGGCTACAGACAATGTGAGCGGGTGTTGCATGACAATCCAGATCACCCCCTCTGAGCAGGGTGGCGTGGTTAAGGAACCGCTATAACGCCAGTACGTTTTCTCGTGTGGCAAGAGTTTGTTCAGGTCCAGATGCGTAGTAAGGGGGGTACTTTGCTCCGCCTTCTGCGGCATGACGCTCCACAATTTGTCCAGTTCGGCGTTCGCCTTGCCTGTGTTGAACATGACGGCCACAACCGCTATCTCACCTGCTGCGTTTTTATGAACCAGATGCATCTCCAGCGCGAACTTTTTACCGTGGATCATGTTTTCGGCGGGGGCATGGAAGTGGAATTGTTGCAGTGTCCAGGCCTGATTATCCAGGGTAATGGTGTCTTTTGTACCGTCTTTCTCGCCAGCCTGAATAGTGTGCCCATTATTCGTTAACATTACCGGACCGTCGGAATAGTGGGTTGCAAGGGGAAGAATATGTGCTTTGAGGGTTTGTTCGATGTTGATCGGCGACTGGTACATACCGGTCTGGCAGGTTTTGAAGTTACTGTCTATCTCTCCCCAATGCTCGGGGGCTCCTTCGCCTTCATAGCTCCAATGGGACGCCCATGCTGAGACTGACATTAAGCTGAGGACAAGTACCGCCGCCTTACTAACGTAAGCTTTCATTATATTCTCCTTATAAATGGTAATGAGTAAAATAATAAATAAAAACAATTAGTTATTACTATTTTACAGGAGAATTAATTCGGGAAAGAGTGTTATTGCGGGTAAAAAAATAGCGTGGCCAGGGATGACCACGCTGGAGTGATTACTTCTTACAACCTGTTATGCGACACCACTCCTCTTTCTCCACGACCGGATCAAGAGTGAACAGCTCGGCGTAGGCTTCGCATACGCTTTCAGCCTGGCTGGCAAGGATACCGGAAAGGCCCAGCAGACCCCCCTCAACGGGCAGCACACTGATTAGCGGCGCCAGTTCCCGTAACGGGCCAGCCAGAATGTTAGCGACCACGACATCGGCTTTCATGGCTTGCGGCTGGTCATCCGGCAAATAGAGCTCAAGGCGATCGGAGACACCGTTGCGTTCAGCGTTGTCGCGACTGGCCTGAATCGCCTGCGGATCGATATCGATCCCAATCGCTTTTGCGGCGCCCAGCTTCAGTGCGGCAATGGCGAGGATCCCGGAGCCGCAACCAAAGTCGATTACCGTCTTGCCGTCCAGATCCAGACCATCCAGCCACTGCAGGCACAAAGAGGTGGTCGGGTGGGTACCGGTACCAAATGCCAGGCCCGGATCGAGCATCACATTTACCGCATTTTCATCCGGCACGTCGCGCCAGCTCGGGCAGATCCACAGACGCTTGCCGAACTGCATCGGGTGGAAGTTATCCATCCATTCGCGCTCCCAGTCTTTATCCTCCAGCTGCTCGATCTTATGCGCGAAGCCTGCACCCAGCAGCGGATGATTTTCCAGAATGGCCACAACCTCGGCCATGTCGGTTTCGGCATCAAACAGACCGATGACATCGGTATCGCCCCACAGACGCGTTTCACCCGGCAGCGGTTCAAACACCGGCGTGTCATGCGTGTCCTGGAAGGTGATGGAGACCGCTCCGGCCTCCATCAACGCATCGCTCATCTCTTCGGCGTTGGCGCCGGTCGTATTCAGTTTTAGTTGGATCCACGGCATGGCAAAACTCTTTATTTATCAGTAGAAATGACGGCGGTCTGCGGAGCGGGTTGACCGAAACGGTTCCCCACCACAAACGCCAGCAAACTTAGCAGTAACGAAGGCACAATCGGATGGAAGCCCAGATACTGAATTTTAAAGGTGGCGAGCACGGCATAGAGCATGCCGCCGACAATCATCGCGCTCAGCGCACCGGCTGCATTGGCGCGCTCCCAGTAGAGGCCAAGCACCAGCGGCCAGAGGAACACCGCTTCCAGCCCACCGAACGCCAGCAGGTTGAGCCAGATGATCATCTCCGGCGGTCGCCACGCGGCCAACAGCAGCAACGCACCCAGAACCAGGGTGATCGCGGCTGACATCCGCTTCAGGCGGCGCTCGTTGTTCATCTGCTCAGGATGAATATTCAGATAGAGATCTTTTATGATCGTAGCGGAACTTTGCAGCAGTTGAGCATTAATTGTCGACATGATCGCCGCCATTGGCGCAGCAAGGAAGATCCCGGCAGCAAACGGCGGCAGCACTTTCACCATCAGGGTAGGGATCACCAGATCCGGCACGGTTAAGTCAGGTATTACCGCCCGGCCCAGCGCGCCTGCAAGGTGCATACCGAACATCAGGATCGCCACCACGACAGTGCCGATGACAATCCCACGGTGTACCGCCTTGCTGTCTTTATAAGAGATGCAGCGCACGGCGGTATGGGGTAAACCAATCACCCCGAAGCAGACCAGCACCCAGAAGGAGGTCATAAAGGTTGGCGACAGAATGTCGTCAGCACCCTGCGGCGAAACCAGTTTCGGATCGATGGCTTGCAGTGTCTCCACCGCGTGGCTTAACCCGCCCGCGGCATGCACCACGCCCACCAGCAGCACAAGGGTGCCGACCAGCATCACCATGCCCTGCAGCGTGTCATTGAGCACGCTGGCGCGGAAGCCGCCAAAGGCGGTATAGAGCGCAATACTGACCCCAAAAATCAGCAGGCCCGTTTCATAGGGAATACCGGCTGCGGTCTCAAGGAGACGCGCGCCGCCGATAAACTGCACGGTCATGGCACCCACGAAGGCCACCAGCAGGCTCAGGCTGGCCAGCCAGACCAGCAGGCGGCTCTGGTAGCGGGCAAAGAGCATGTCATTGAGAGTGACGGCGTTATAGCGACGCGCCAGGATAGCGAATTTTTTCCCCAGAATGCCCAGCGAGAGCCAGATGGCGGGCAGTTGGATCATCGCCAGCAATACCCAGCCCAGCCCATATTTATAGGCCGCGCCCGGGCCGCCAATGAAAGAGCTGGCGCTGATATAGGTGGCGGTCAGGGTCATCGCCAGCACAATACCACCCATCGAGCGGCTGCCAAGAAAATACTCGTTCAGGAACGTGCCCGTTGTCCGTTTGCGCATGGCGTAAACAGAGAGGCCAAAAACAATAAAAAGATACGCGACGAGGGGCAGGATCACTTCAAGCTGCATTATCGTCATCCTCCAGCGGAATATCGCGATAGATGAATTTCACCATCGCCCAGCAGAGCAGAATAAACACCAGCGGGATGAGCAGGCAGGCCATCTCAAACCAGTGAGGCAGACCGGTGATCCCGATTGCAGAGCCAGGTAAGTAAGCGGCCACTAACCATGCCGCGAGATAGAGAAGGGTTAACCACAGCGCCCAGCGCGCTTCTTTATGGGCCTGAACAAAACGTTTGTCCATTTTTTGTCCCTTGTGGAAAAAGAAAGCGGGGATTGTACCTTATGGGGCCTGGCGATCCCCAGAAATAAAAAAAGGCCGGATTAACCGACCTTTTTACGCTTATGCAGGCTTATTTTTCATTAAGACCGAGTTTTTTCTCCAGATAGTGGATGTTGGTTCCACCATGCTGGAAGTTCTCGTCGCTCATGATACGCATCTGTAGATCAACGTTAGTTTTGATGCCGTCGATGATCAGCTCCTGCAGGGCGTTCTTCATGCGGGCAATCGCCACATCACGGGATTCGCCGTAGCAGATCAGCTTGCCGATCATTGAGTCATAGTACGGCGGTACGGTGTAACCGGCGTAGATATGAGACTCCCAACGCACACCAAAACCACCCGGCGCGTGGAAACGCGTGATTTTACCCGGGCTTGGCAGGAAGGTGTTTGGGTCTTCGGCGTTAATACGGCATTCCACCGCATGGCCTTTGACAATCACTTCTTCCTGCTTGATGGAGAGCGGCTGGCCCGCAGCGATACGCAGCTGCTCTTTGATCAGGTCAACGCCGGTGATCATTTCGGTAACCGGGTGTTCAACCTGAATACGGGTGTTCATCTCGATGAAGTAGAACTCGCCGTTTTCGAACAGGAACTCGAAAGTACCCGCCCCGCGATAGCCGATATCCACACAGGCTTTGGCGCAACGCTCGCCGATGTAGCGACGCAGCTCCGGCGTGATGCCTGGTGCTGGTGCCTCTTCGACCACTTTCTGGTGACGACGCTGCATGGAGCAGTCGCGTTCTGCCAGATAGATAGCGTTACCCTGACCGTCAGCCAGCACCTGAATTTCGATGTGGCGTGGGTTTTCCAGGTACTTCTCCATGTAGACCATGTCGTTGTTAAACGCGGCTTTCGCTTCCGCTTTGGTCATGGAGATAGACTGGGCCAGTTCGGCATCGCTGCGCACAACGCGCATACCGCGACCGCCGCCGCCGCCGGACGCTTTGATGATAACCGGGTAGCCAATGCGCTTTGCATGGGCGCGGTTAGCATCCATATCTTCGCCCAGTGGGCCGTCGGAACCTGGTACGGTCGGTACGCCCGCTTTCTTCATTGCGGTGATCGCAGACACTTTGTCGCCCATCAGACGAATGGTGTCAGCTTTCGGGCCGATGAAGATAAAGCCAGAGCGTTCAACCTGCTCAGCAAAGTTGGCGTTCTCAGAGAGGAAGCCGTAACCCGGGTGAATAGCCACCGCGCCGGTGATTTCAGCGGCGCTGATGATGGCCGGGATGTTGAGATAGCTTTTGACGGACGGAGCCGGGCCAATACAGACCGTCTCATCCGCCAGTAATACGTGTTTCAGATCGCGGTCCGCGCTTGAGTGCACAGCGACGGTCTTGATGCCCAGCTCTTTACAGGCACGAAGGATTCGCAGGGCAATCTCGCCACGGTTAGCGATAACAATTTTATCCAGCATGTTCGCCTCGTTACTCGATGACGACCAGCGGCTCGTCAAATTCAACCGGCTGACCACTTTCGACCAGAATCGCTTTCACAGTACCTGATTTGTCTGCTTCGATCTGGTTCATCATTTTCATGGCTTCAACGATGCACAGGGTATCGCCCACGTTAACTTTCTGGCCCACTTCGATGAACGCTTTCGCGTCCGGGCTCGGGGTGCGGTAGAAAGTACCAACCATTGGGGAACGTACGATGTGGCCACTGATTTCCGCTGCTGCTGGCGCTTCCATTGCTGGAGCCGCTGTTGGCGCGACAGCGTTAGACAGCGCTGGCTGCTGCATCATTGGTGCAGCATAAGCTTGTTGCATAACCGGGAAGCCTGCGTTTGGCGCTGCACGACTGATGCGTACAGACTCTTCGCCTTCAGAAATTTCCAGTTCGGAGATGCCTGATTCTTCAACCAGCTCGATCAGTTTTTTAATCTTACGAATATCCATGAGTGGGTTCCGTACTCTTTGTTTAGTGTGATTGTGACAGGCGTTTTACCGCTGTCTGTAAAGCGAATGAATAACCGTCAGCCCCCAGTCCACAGATGACGCCAGTGGCGATATCCGACAGGTAGGAGTGGTGGCGGAACGGCTCCCGCGCATGCACGTTGCTGAGGTGGATCTCGATGAACGGGATGCTCACTGCCAGCAGCGCGTCGCGAATAGCAACACTGGTGTGCGTAAACGCGGCCGGATTGATCAGGATATAGTCTGTGGTCTCTTTAGCCTGATGAATTCGGTCGATGAGTGCGTACTCCGCGTTCGACTGAAAATGGTCAAGTTCCACATTCAGCGCCGCTGCTTCGCTACCCAGACGTGTAACAATATCGGTGAGCGTCAGCGTGCCGTACTTCTCGGGTTCACGGGTGCCGAGCATATTCAGGTTCGGTCCGTTTAAAACTAAGATGTGAAACTTGTCAGCCATTGTGCCGCTATCTCCTGCGATTCTCCGGTAAAAAACAAAATATACCTTCGATGCACGATTGTCACCCTCTCAGGCTACGAAAAACCCGTCGGGGAGACCAAAGTGGCACATTATAACGATTTCGTAGCATTTGGCAGCTAAATACTGGTCTTATCAGGGAAGATTATCAACAGCATTCGGATAAATGCCCAGGAAGGTTAAACGATCTGCGGGGATACGCACGTTTTCGTTCACTATCGCCACCACTGGCGAAACTTCTTATAACGCCATGCCAGAAGCCCTAAAGCCAGTACCCCGTAGATGATCGGCTGTGGCGAGAGAATTTTCACTGACCAAAGGTAGTGGACGGGGGCCAGGATCGCGACAAGATAAACGAAATTATGCAGAAGTTGCCAGCGCCTCCCCAGTTTTCGCTGGGCATATTGGGTAGAGGTGAGGGTTAAAGCCAGCAAAATTATCCAGCTGACGATCCCGAGCGTCAGGTATGGACGGGTCACCAGTTCGCTTCCCAGCAGGGCCAGATTGTTGATGCCCAGCTCCAGTAACGCATAGCTGGTGAGGTGTAACGTCGCCCAGGCGAAGCACCATAGCCCCAGAAGGCGACGGGTGCGGATCAGCAGCGGCTGTTTTGCATAGCGCGCCAGCGGTGAAACCAGCAGAGTCGCCAGTAAAAATTTCAGCGCCGTCCGGCCAGTAAAGTGCTGGATATCTTTAGCCGGGTCGGCGCTAAAGCCGCCATGACTGGCGGCCCAGAAGAGCCATATAAAAGGAAGTAACCCTGCAAGATGCAGGGCGACCTTCAGCCAGGTAATCTGTTTTGCCGTCAGACGCACTTAGAAAAACTCCTTCAAATCGAGGCCGCGGTAGAGCGAGGCCACCTGGTCGGCATAGCCGTTAAACAGCAGCGTGGGCTGGCGCTTCACATCCAGCGCGCCGCCTGAGCCTATAAAGCGTTCGGTAGCCTGCGACCAGCGCGGGTGATCGACGTGCGGGTTCACGTTGGCGTAAAAACCGTACTCGTCTGGAGCGGCAAGGTTCCAGGTGGTAGGCGGGCGCTCGCGGGTCAGCTTGATGCTGACAATCGATTTGATCCCCTTGAAGCCATACTTCCACGGTACGGTCAGGCGGATGGGTGCGCCGTTTTGCGGTGGCAGGGCTTTGCCATACACACCTACGGTGAGCAGCGTAAGCGGGTGCATGGCCTCGTCAATGCGCAGCCCTTCCACGTAAGGATAATCGAGTCCGCCGCCAATAAACCGATCTTTCTGGCCAGGCATGATATCCGGGGCGTAAAGGGTCTGGAAGGCGACATACTTCGCATTGCTGGTGGGCTCTACCAGCGCCAGCAGTTTATGCAGCGGAAAACCTATCCACGGCACCACCATCGACCAGGCCTCAACGCAGCGCATACGGTAAATTCGCTCTTCCAGCGGAAAACGGTTAGTCAGGTCGTCGTAATCAAGGGTCAGCGGTTTTGCCACTTCGCCGTCGATTTTCAGCGTCCAGGGATTGGTCTTCAGGCTGCCGGCGTTGGCGGCAGGATCGGCTTTATCGAGGCCAAACTCATAGAAGTTGTTATAGCCCGTCACTTTCTCTTCAGGCGTCTTCGCAAGCTGGCTTTGCCACTGGGCAGGTTGGGTAAAGGTGAGCGGTTTTCCGGGTGGCGCTTTTGGGCGATCGTTGCCCTTGAACCAGTCCAGCAGGTCGGCCTGGGCGAGAGGCGAAAGGGTCAGCGCACCAGCGCCGATCCCCAGCATCTTCAGGATCTGGCGGCGCTTGAGCATAAAAACGGATTCCGCGGTGATATCGGCTTCCGTCAGGGGTTTCACTTTCATGGCATCCTCCGTCATGCATTTTTCTAAGCATGACGGAGGAGCGGGTTTAAAGCGAATATGTCACGAAAATTTGAAGATTACGCCAGCTTCACCAGCGTACGGCCCTGGATCTGGTTATTGATGATCTTCGCGGCATACTCCGGTGCCTGCTCAAGGCTAATCTGAGTGGCGCTTTGGTCGTAGAAGGCGGCCGGCAGATCGCGAACCAGTCGCTCCCAGGCCTGGGCACGGCGCTCTGGCGGGGTCATCACCGAATCGACACCCTGCAGACGGACGTTGCGTAGAATAAACGGCATCACCGTAGTCGGCAGGGCAAAACCGCCCGCCAGGCCGCACGCCGCGACGCAGCCGCCGTAGTTCATCTGCGCCAGCACTTTCGCCAGCACTTTGCCGCCCACGGTATCAATGGCACCGGCCCAGATCTGTTTCTCCAGCGAGCGGGTCTCAGCGAACTCGTCGCGCCCCAGAATGCGGCTCGCGCCCAGGGAACGCAGATAGTCATGGGTGCTTTCACGGCCAGAGACCGCCGCGACCTGATAGCCCAGCTTATGCAGCAGGGCAACCGCCGTGCTACCGACGCCACCGCTGGCGCCCGTCACCACCACTTCACCCGATTCAGGACGTACTCCGGCCTCTTCCAGCGCCATTACGCAGAGCATGGCGGTAAAGCCGGCGGTACCGATGATCATCGCTTTCCGGCCATCCAGCCCTTTTGGCATGGGTACCAGCCAGTCGCCGTTGACGCGCGCCTGCGCCGCCAGCCCGCCCCAGTGGTTTTCCCCCACCCCCCAGCCGGTCAGCAGCACCTGCTGGCCGGCATGAAAACGTGGGTCTTCGCTGGCATGTACGCGTCCCGCAAAATCGATACCTGGAACCATTGGGAAATTGCGGATAATTTTTCCGGTGCCCGTAATGGCCAGGGCGTCTTTATAGTTAAGGCTGGACCAGTCGATATCTACAGTCACGGCGCCTTCAGGCAGGCGGCTCTCTTCGATAGATTGTACTGACGCAAGAGTTTTGCCTTCCTGCTGTTCTAAGATCAAAGCCTGCATACGATTCCTTACTCAGCATGATGATTGGAAAAAAATTTTTGGAGACTATACTCGCTCAATGACATGCAATGCCGATTTAACGCAATAAATTGCCAGATACACCTGATTTGGTAGTATGCCAGTGCCGTATTGCGAGTTAGTACTTACTTGCTATCCTCACCAACTCACGGAGTAATCTCAAGGATGCGATTATCGACGAAGTTCTCCGCTTTTATCTCCTTGCTTACCGGGTTGACCATATTCGTCACCTTTATCGGCTGCTCGCTCAGTTTTTATAATGCGATCCAGGGAAAGCTGGCGAACCGCGTCCACTCCGTGGCGTCAGTGATTGATTCCCGCCTTGTCAGCACACCCTTTCCAGAACTTTCCCGTCAACTGGATGAGCTGATGGCCCCGGTGGATATCATGCGGGTGGAGATTAAGCAGGGCGGCAACCTCCTTTTAAGCCACACCGGGCATACGCATTACCGGCAGGTGGGTTCACCTCCGCAGATGCTCCAGCTCACCGTCCCCTCCCTGAAAAACCCCGGTATGACGATAAGCCTGGTCTATCTGGACCCAATGACCAGTTATTTTCGTTCATTGATGACCACCGCACCGCTCACGGTGGCGGTAATTTTCATAGTGGTGCTGATCTTCCTGGCGGTGCGCTGGCTGCGGCGTCAGCTCGCCGGACAGGAGCTACTGGAGTCGCGTTCTACGCGGATCCTTAACGGTGAACGCGGCGCGCAGGTGCGCGGCTCGGTCTATGAGTGGCCCTCACGCACCAGCAGCGCGCTGGACGTTTTGCTGTCCGAAATTCAGTTCGCCAGCGACCAGCGCAGCCGGATAGATACCCTGATCCGATCCTATGCCGCCCAGGACAATAAAACCGGCCTCAATAACCGCCTGTTCTTTGATAATCAGCTGGGCACTTTGCTGGAAGATCAGGAGAACGTGGGCACACATGGAGTGGTGATGATTATCCGTCTGCCGGACTTCGATCTGCTGAAAGATAACTGGGGGCGGGCAGTGGCGGAGGAGCAGCAGTTTACGCTCATTAATATGCTCTCCACCTTTATCATGCGTTACCCCGGCGCACTGCTGGCACGGTATCACCGCAGTGATTACGCCGTGTTGTTGCCGCACCGCACGCTGAAGGAGTCTGAAAGCATTGCCGGGCTGCTGTTGAAATCGGTGGATGCGCTCCCACCCAGCAAAATGCTCGATCGTGATGACATGGTGCATATCGGCATCTGCGCCTGGCGCGGCGGCCAGTCTACCGAGCAGGTGATGGAACATGCCGAGGCTGCCACCCGTAATGCGGTGTTGCAAGGGGCGAACGGCTGGGCGGTTTATGATGACTCCCTGCCCGAAAAAGGACGCGGCAACGTGCGCTGGCGAACCTTAATCGAGCAGATGCTGACCCGAGGCGGACCGCGGATTTACCAAAAACCGGCGGTGCTGACCAGCGGCAAGGTCCATCATCGTGAACTGCTCTGTCGAATCTTCGACGGCAACGAAGAGGTGGTATCGGCCGAGTATCTGCCGATGATCCTGCAGTTTGGCCTGTCTGAAGAGTACGACCGCCAGCAGATATCGCGCTTGATGCCATTTTTATCCTACTGGCCCGAAGAGAACCTGGCGCTGCAGGTGACGGTGGAGTCGTTGATCCGCCCGCGTTTCCAGCGCTGGCTGCGGGATCTGCTGATGCAATGTGAAAAATCGCAGCGGAAACGGATTATTTTTGAACTTGCAGAGGCGGATGTTTGTCAACACATCAGTCGGTTACAGCCGGTTGTTCGGCTGATTAACGCGTTGGGCGCGCGCGTCGCGGTGACGCAGGCGGGTTTAACGCTGGTCAGCACCAGCTGGATCAAGGCGCTGGAGGTTGAGCTCCTGAAGCTGCATCCGGGGCTGGTAAGAAATATTGAAAAGCGCACGGAAAACCAGCTGCTGGTACAGAGCCTGGTGGAAGCGTGCAAAGGAACGCAAACGCGTGTATTTGCTACGGGTGTGCGGTCGCGAACGGAATGGCAGACATTGACAGAGCGCGGCGTGACAGGGGGTCAGGGCGATTTTTTTGCGGCCTCTCAGCCTCTTGACAGCAATGTGAAAAAATATTCGCAAAGATACTCTGTTTAACCTGCCGTTTGGTGAGTTTTCACGTAGAATATCGCGCCTGTAGCGTGATGTATGACGAGCAAAATGACAGTGAACGACCTTTAACGGGTTACAAATGTACGTGAGGAACGCTGCTGTTTTCTCAGCCCTGAGGGAGTCAGGCGACGATTTGTAACAAAGGAAACGTGCTGCACTAATTTTCACCGTAGCAGGCGATTTTTGCGCCTTGTCGCTGCTGCGTGTGGTTGGTAAAGTAAGCGGATTTTGTTTTCCGCCCCAGCTTTCAGGATTATCCCTTAGTATGTTGAAAAAATTTCGTGGCATGTTTTCCAATGACCTGTCCATTGACCTGGGTACCGCGAATACCCTCATTTATGTAAAAGGACAAGGCATCGTACTGAATGAGCCTTCAGTTGTGGCCATTCGTCAGGATCGTGCTGGTTCACCGAAAAGCGTAGCGGCTGTAGGCCATGACGCTAAGCAGATGCTTGGCCGTACGCCGGGTAATATCGCTGCCATTCGTCCGATGAAAGACGGCGTTATCGCTGACTTCTTCGTGACCGAGAAAATGCTTCAGCACTTTATCAAGCAAGTGCACAGCAACAGCTTTATGCGTCCGAGCCCACGTGTTCTGGTGTGCGTGCCGGTTGGCGCTACCCAGGTTGAACGTCGTGCTATTCGTGAATCCGCTCAGGGCGCTGGTGCGCGTGAAGTTTTCCTGATTGAAGAGCCAATGGCGGCGGCAATCGGCGCGGGTCTGCCGGTTTCCGAAGCAACCGGTTCCATGGTGGTGGATATCGGTGGCGGTACCACTGAAGTGGCCGTTATCTCCCTGAATGGTGTGGTTTACTCCTCCTCGGTACGTATCGGTGGCGACCGCTTTGACGAAGCCATCATTAACTACGTTCGCCGTAACTACGGCTCTCTGATCGGTGAAGCCACCGCAGAGCGTATCAAGCACGAAATCGGTTCTGCTTATCCGGGTGATGAAGTTCGCGAGATCGAAGTTCGCGGCCGTAACCTGGCAGAAGGGGTTCCGCGTGGCTTTACCCTGAATTCCAATGAGATCCTCGAAGCGCTGCAGGAGCCGTTAACCGGTATCGTCAGCGCCGTCATGGTTGCCCTCGAGCAGTGCCCGCCGGAACTGGCTTCCGATATCTCCGAGCGCGGTATGGTTCTGACCGGTGGTGGTGCGCTGCTGCGTAACCTCGACCGCCTGTTGATGGAAGAGACAGGAATTCCTGTCGTAGTTGCAGAAGATCCACTGACTTGCGTAGCCCGTGGCGGCGGCAAGGCGCTGGAGATGATCGACATGCACGGCGGCGACTTGTTCAGCGAAGAGTAGTCAGGTGTGAAAGGGTAGCGGATGGCTACCCTTTCTCTCTGACGCGAGAGTACGCATAGCCTATGAAGCCAATTTTTAGCCGTGGCCCGTCGCTACAGTTTCGCCTCATCCTTGGGGTGTTGGTAGCGCTTGGTGTCATTATTGCCGATAGCCGCCTCGGTACGTTCAGCCAGATCAGAACGTACATGGATACCGCCGTCAGTCCTTTCTATTTTGTATCAAATGGTCCCCGTGAATTACTCGACAGCGTTTCGCAAACTCTGTCCTCACGCGATCAACTCGAACTTGAAAACCGCGCGTTACGTCAGGAACTGCTGCTGAAAAACAGCGAACTGCTGATGCTGGGCCAGTACAAGCAGGAGAATGCCCGTCTGCGCGAGCTGCTGGGCTCCCCGCTGCGTCAGGATGAGCAGAAGATGGTGACCCAGGTGATCTCCACCGTTAACGATCCGTACAGCGATCAGGTGGTCATCGACAAAGGCAGCGTTAATGGCGTCTACGAAGGCCAGCCTGTTATCAGCGATAAAGGCGTTGTCGGTCAGGTGGTAGCCGTTGCTAAGCTCACCAGCCGCGTATTGCTGATTTGCGATGCGACCCATGCGCTGCCGATCCAGGTTCTGCGTAACGACATCCGCGTGATCGCCGCCGGTAACGGTTGTACGGACGATCTACAGCTGGAACATCTGCCGGCGAATACCGATATTCGCGTGGGTGACGTACTGGTGACCTCCGGTCTCGGCGGGCGTTTCCCGGAAGGGTACCCGGTTGGGGTGGTCTCCTCCGTGAAGCTGGATACTCAGCGCGCGTATACGGTGATTCAGGCACGTCCTACCGCGGGCTTACAGCGTCTGCGCTATCTGCTGCTGTTGTGGGGCGCCGATCGTAACGGTAGCAATCCCATGACGCCGGAAGAGGTGCACCGCGTGGCGAATGAACGTCTGATGCAGATGATGCCGCAGGTTCTGCCTGCGCCAAACTCCATGGGGCCGCCTGCGCCAGTTCCTGCGCCAGCGACAGGGCTGACCCAGCCACCGCCTGATGCGCCGCCGCCACCGCAACTCTCTCCGGGAGGGCAATAGTGGCAAGCTACCGTAGCCAGGGACGCTGGGTTATCTGGCTCTCGTTTTTGATCGCGCTGTTGCTGCAAGTCATGCCCTGGCCGGACGACATTCTCGTTTTCCGGCCAAACTGGGTGCTGCTGATTTTGCTCTACTGGATCCTCGCTCTGCCGCACCGCGTAAATGTGGGCACAGGTTTTGTGATGGGTGCCATACTGGATCTGATCAGTGGCTCGACGCTTGGCGTACGCGCGCTGTCCATGAGTATCATCGCATACCTGGTCGCACTGAAATATCAGCTCTTTCGTAATCTGGCGCTCTGGCAACAGGCGCTGGTGGTGATGTTGTTATCCATGGCCGCGGATATCATTGTTTTCTGGGCAGAGTTTTTAGTGATCAACGTCTCTTTCCGTCCGGAAGTGTTCTGGAGTAGTGTAGTAAACGGTGTGCTCTGGCCATGGCTGTTCCTGTTGATGCGTAAGGTCCGCCAGCAATTTGCCGTGCAATAAAAGGTTTCTATGACGTCTTTATATCTCGCTTCCGGCTCCCCGCGCCGTCAGGAGTTGCTCACGCAGTTGGGTCTCTCTTTTGAACGTATCGTTACCGGCATAGAGGAAAAACGGGCTGAGGGCGAAAGCGCTCAGCAGTATGTCTCTCGCCTGGCGCGGGAGAAAGCGCAGGCTGGCGTGGCGCAGGTGCCGCGCGATTTACCGGTGCTGGGCGCAGATACCATCGTGATCCTTAACGGTGAAGTCCTCGAGAAACCTCACGACGGCGAGCATGCCTTCAGGATGCTGCGCAAATTGTCCGGACAAACGCATCAGGTGATGACCGCCGTCGCGCTGGCTGACCGTCAGCACGTGCTCGACTGTCTGGTTGTCACCGATGTCACGTTCAGAGTACTCACAGATGAGGATATCGCCGGTTATATCACCAGCGGTGAACCTATGGATAAAGCAGGTGCATACGGTATTCAAGGGTTGGGTGGCTGTTTTGTCAGGAAGATCAATGGCAGCTATCACGCCGTAGTCGGCTTACCGCTGGTGGAAACGTATGAGTTGCTGAGCAATTTTAACTCACTGCGTGAGGGAAGGGATAATTATGACGGCTGAATTGTTGGTAAACGTAACGCCATCGGAAACCCGTGTGGCCTATATTGATGGCGGCATTCTTCAGGAAATCCATATTGAGCGCGAAGCGCGACGCGGAATAGTAGGCAATATCTACAAAGGTCGTGTCAGTCGTGTACTACCGGGTATGCAGGCGGCATTTGTAGATATTGGACTCGATAAAGCGGCATTTTTACACGCCTCGGATATCATGCCGCACACCGAATGCGTGGCGGGAGAAGAGCAGAAGCAGTTTACCGTCCGTGATATCTCCGAGCTGGTGCGTCAGGGCCAGGATCTGATGGTGCAGGTGGTGAAAGATCCGCTGGGCACCAAAGGGGCGCGCCTGACCACCGACATTACCTTACCCTCCCGTTATCTGGTCTTTATGCCTGGCGCGTCACACGTTGGCGTCTCCCAGCGTATCGAAAGTGAAAGCGAGCGCGAACGGCTGAAAAAAGTCGTCAGTGCTTACTGCGATGAGCAGGGCGGCTTTATCATTCGCACCGCCGCAGAGGGGATTAGCGAAGAGGATCTGGCCTCGGATGCCGCCTACCTGAAACGCGTCTGGACCAAAGTGATGGAGCGTAAAAAACGCAACCAGACCCGCTGTCAGCTGTACGGTGAACTGGCGCTGGCCCAGCGCGTCCTGCGTGACTTCGCCGATGCCCAGCTCGATCGCATCCGCGTCGACTCCCGTCTGACCTATGATGCGCTGCTCGAATTCACCGCAGAATACATTCCTGAAATGCCGGGCCTGCTGGAGCACTACACCGGCAAACAGCCCATCTTCGATCTCTACGACGTTGAGAACGAAATTCAGCGCGCGCTGGAGCGTAAGGTCGAGCTGAAGTCCGGCGGCTATCTGATTATCGACCAGACCGAAGCGATGACCACCGTGGATATCAACACCGGGGCGTTTGTCGGGCATCGCAATCTGGACGACACCATTTTCAACACCAATATTGAAGCGACGCAGGCCATTGCGCGTCAGCTTCGTCTGCGCAATCTGGGTGGCATCATCATCATCGACTTTATCGATATGAGTAACGAAGACCACCGCCGTCGCGTGCTGCATTCGCTGGAGCAGGCGCTGAGTAAAGATCGCGTGAAAACCAGCATTAACGGCTTTTCCCAGCTTGGGCTGGTAGAAATGACCCGCAAGCGCACCCGTGAAAGCGTGGAGCATGTGCTGTGTAACGAGTGCCCAACCTGCCATGGTCGCGGCACGGTGAAGACGGTAGAGACGGTTTGCTACGAGATCATGCGTGAGATCGTTCGCGTGCATCACGCCTACGACTCCGACCGTTTCCTGGTCTATGCTTCTCCTTCGGTGGCGGAAGCCCTGAAAGGGGAAGAGTCACATGCTCTGGCGGAAGTGGAAATCTTTGTCGGCAAACAGGTAAAAGTACAAATCGAGCCGCTCTATAACCCGGAGCAGTTTGACGTGGTGATGATGTAAAACGCAGCGTGCTGCGAGAAAACGGCTGACAAGGAGAGACGCGTGAGGCGATTGCCGGGGATTTTACTGCTTACAGGGGCAACGCTGATAGTGATTGTCGCGCTGCTGGTAAGCGGGCTGCGTCTCGTATTGCCGCATCTGGACAACTGGCGCCCGCAGCTGCTGGCGAAGATCGAATCCGCGACCGGTGTGCCCGTCGCGGCCAGCCAGCTCAACGCGAGCTGGCAAAACTTTGGCCCAACCCTGGAAGTGCGCGACATTAACGCGCAGCTGAAGGATGGCGGCCACGTTAAGATTAAGCGTGTGACCCTGGCGCTGGATGTCTGGCAAAGCCTGCTGCACCTGCGCTGGCAGTTTCGCGATCTCACCTTCTATCAGCTGCAATTTCTGACCAACACCCCGCTGCGCAGCGACGATCAGGGCGAAGGCTTCGAAGCCAACCGCATCAGCGATCTCTTTCTGCGCCAGTTCGATCATTTCGATCTGCGCGACAGCGAGATTAGCTTTATCACCCTTTCCGGGCAGCGTGCCGAGCTGGCGATCCCCCAGTTAACCTGGCTCAACGGCAAAGAGCGCCATCGCGCCGAAGGTCAGGTCAGCCTCTCCAGCCTGAACGGACAGCACGGCGTGATGCAGGTACGTATGGATCTGCGTGACGACAACGGCCTGCTGAATAACGGCAAAGTGTGGATGCAGGCCGACGACGTGGACGTCAAACCCTGGCTGGGAGAGTGGCTGCAGCAGGATATGCAGCTCGAAACCGCGCGCTTTAGCATTGAAGGCTGGATGACTCTCACCAACGGCCAGTTCGCCAGCGGCGATCTCTGGCTAAAGCAGGGCGGCGCCACCTGGCCGGGGGAAACGCGTCAGCATCAGCTCTCTGTGGATAATCTCACTGCCCATGTGACCCGTGCCAGTCAGGGCTGGCAGTTCGCCATTCCGGATACCCGTATCACCCTGGATGACAAAGCCTGGCCACGCGGGGCCTTGTCGCTGGCCTGGATCCCGGCGCAGGATGTGGGCGGCGTTAACAGTAAACGCAGCGATGAACTACGCATTCGCGCCAGCAATCTGGAGCTGTCTGGCCTTGAGGGGCTACGGACCCTTGCGGCGAAACTCTCTCCGGCGCTGGGCGAAGTCTGGCAGGCCACCCAGCCGGTGGGAGCGATCAACGCCCTGGCGCTGGATATTCCGCTGCAGGCAACGGAAAAAACCCGCTTCAACATTGCCTGGACCGATCTCGCCTGGAAGCAGTGGGAGATGTTGCCGGGCGCCGAGCATTTTAGCGGCACGCTGGAAGGCAGCATGGAAGATGGCCGTCTGGTGGCCCATATGCGTGACGCGAAAATGCCGTATGAAACGGTCTTCCGCGCGCCGCTGGAAATTGAAAAAGGGACCGCCACCCTCCACTGGCTGAAGAACGAGAAAGGTTTCCAGCTCGACGGGCGCGACATCGACGTGAAAGCCAAAGCGGTGCATGCCCGGGGTGATTTCCGCTATCTGCAACCGGCGGGCGATGAGCCCTGGCTGGGGATCCTGGCGGGCATCAGCACCGACGACGGCTCACAGGCCTGGCGCTATTTTCCTGAAAACCTGATGGGTAAAGCGCTGGTGGACTATTTGAGCGGCGCCATTCAGGGCGGGCAGGCGGACAACGCCACCCTGGCGTATGGCGGCAATCCGCATCTCTTCCCCTACAAGCACAACGAAGGGCAGTTCCAGGTGCTGGTGCCGTTACGCAACGCCACCTATGCCTTCCAGCCTGACTGGCCGGCGCTGAAAAACCTCGATATTGAGCTCAACTTCATCAATGACGGCTTGTGGATGAAAACCGACGGCGTGGCGCTGGGCGGCGTGAAGGCCAGCAACCTGACGGCGGTGATCCCCGATTATTCAAAAGAAAAACTGCTGATCGACGCCGATATCAACGGGCCTGGAAAAGCCGTTGGGCCCTATTTTGACGAGACGCCGTTAGACGATTCGCTGGGCGCCACGCTCCAGCAGCTCCAGCTGGATGGCGATGTGAATGCTCGCTTACATCTGGATATCCCGCTGGACGGCACCATGACCACCGCAGAAGGCGACGTCAGGTTGAAAAATAACAGCCTGTTCATCAAGCCGCTGAACAGCACGTTGAAAAACCTGACCGGCCAGTTCAGCTTCGTGAATGGCGATCTGAAAAGCGGGCCGCTGACCGCAAACTGGTTCAGCCAGCCGGTGAAGATCGATTTCTCCACCACCGAGGGCGAGAAAGCCTACCAGGTGGCGGTCAATATGGATGCCAGCTGGCAACCTTCGCGGATGGATGTGCTGCCCAAAGTGGTCAGCCAGTCCCTTGAAGGCCGTGTACCGTGGAACGGCAAGGTGGCGATCGATCTGCCTTATCGTGGCACCCCGCATTACAAAGTGGACATCAGCGGCGACCTGAAAAGCGTCAGCAGCGATCTGCCTTCTCCCCTGAACAAGCGCGCAGGCGAGCCGCTGCCGGTGAAGCTAAATGTCGACGGGGATCTCAACAGCTTTACCCTGACCGGCAACGCCAGCGGGACAAATCACTTTAACAGCCGCTGGCTGCTGAACCGTAAGCTGACGCTGGATCGCGCCATCTGGACCACCGACAGCCGCACCCTGTCGCCGCTGCCGGAGCAGGCGGGTATAGAGCTCAATCTTCCGCCGATGGACGGGGCAGAATGGCTGGCGCTTTTCCAGCGCGGGGTGGGACAAAATGTGGATGAAGCGGCGCAGTTCCCGCAACACATCACGGTGCGCACGCCAGCGCTGACGCTGGGCGGGCAGCAGTGGAATAACCTGAGCATTGTCTCGCAGCCCACCCTCAACGGTTCGAAAATCGATGCCCAGGGTCGGGAGATCAACGCCAGCCTGCTGCTGCGTGACACCGCGCCGTGGCAGGCGCAGATCCGCTATCTCTATTACAATCCGGCCTCCGTCACCGCCGGGACAAGCAATAACGTCTCGCCGTTATCAGGCACCTCACGAATCGATTTTAGCGGCTGGCCTGACCTACAGCTGCGCTGCGCCGAGTGCTGGCTCTGGGGACAGAAGTATGGCCGGATTAATGGCGATTTCACCATCAAGGGCGATACCCTGACCCTGGCGGGAGGGTTGATTGATACCGGCTTCGGGCGCCTGACCGCCAACGGCGAATGGGTGAACGGCGTCCGCGAGAAGCGCACCTCCCTGAAGGGGCAAATTAAGGGCAACAAGCTGGATGCCGCCGCTAACTATTTTGGCGTCACGACCCCTATTCGCGGTTCATCGTTTGATGTCGATTACGATCTGCACTGGCGCGACATGCCCTGGAAGCCTGACGAAGCCTCGCTGAATGGCATTCTGAAAACGCGGCTGGGGAGAGGTGAAATCGCCGATCTCAGCACCGGCCATGCAGGGCAACTGTTGCGGTTACTCAGTTTCGACGCCCTGCTGCGCAAGCTGCGCTTTGACTTCAACGATACCTTTAATGAAGGCTTCTACTTCGACTCGATCCGCAGCACCGCGTGGATCAAAGATGGCGTATTGCACACCGACGATACGCTGGTGGACGGGCTGGAAGCGGATATCGCCATGAAAGGCTCCGTCAATCTGGTGCGTCGCGAGCTGGATATGGAAGCGGTGGTGGCGCCGGAAATTTCCGCCACCGTCGGCGTGGCGGCGGCCTTTGCCGTTAACCCGATTGTGGGCGCGGCGGTGTTTGCCGCCAGTAAAGTGCTG
>NZ_JBBCPK010000047.1:0-34878 GCF_037150775.1 Leclercia sp. M50 | reverse complement strand
ATCCGCACCTTCACCTGCGGATGCTGCTGATGGAAGCGTTTGATAACCGCGGGCATTAACAAACGAGCAATACTGGCGCCCATGCCAATATTAATTTGCCCCGCCTGCTGGCCTTGTCGCTGACGAATATCATCCTGGGCGCTGCGTAACTCTTCGAGGATCAGGCTGGCATGCTGATAAAAACTCTCTCCGCACTCGGTGAGAGTCACCCCTTTACTGCGGCGGATGAACAGCTGCGCCGCGATGCCCTCCTCCAGCTCTTTAATCGATTTGGTCAGCGCCGGTTGCGACAGGTTCAGTACCCGGCTGGCTCCCCGAATGCTTCCCTGTTTTGCCACTTCCACGAACGCCCGCAGCTGGTGAAATTTTACCTGAAATGTCATGTCGGCACCGATAACCGTTGTTTATCAGAGAAAAGAAACTGTCATCTACTGTAATGGAAGTGATTGTGCGAGGGTAAGCCACGAACGGTTAAATCTGTGAAAAAACGGTTAGTGATAAGTAAAAACTATCACAGTGTGAAGCAGTTCACACATTCTTATGATAGAGGAAACGAAATGCAGAGACTGGCGCAGGACCTGAAGGCCCTCTTCCCCCAACTCACCGCGTGGCGACGCGATTTTCACCATTTTGCTGAATCCGGATGGGTCGAGTTCCGGACCGCGGCAAAGGTCGCAGAGATACTGGATCAGCTAGGCTATGACCTGGCAATGGGCCGGGATGTGATTGATGCCGACACCCGGATGGGCCTGCCAGACGACGCCACCCTGGCAGAGGCCTTTGCCCGCGCGCGTCAGCAAGGCGCGCCTGAAAAATGGCTTAGCGCCTTTGAAGGCGGTTTTACCGGTATTGTCGCCACACTGCAAACGGGCCGCCCCGGGCCGACGCTGGCGTTTCGCGTGGACATGGACGCGCTGGATCTTGATGAAGCCCGCGACAACGACCATCTTCCCTTCCGGGAAGGTTTTGCCTCCTGTAACGGCGGCATGATGCACGCCTGCGCCCACGATGGGCATACCACCATTGGTCTTGGACTGGCGCATCTGCTAATGCAGTACCGCGAGCAGCTCAACGGCACCATCAAACTGATCTTCCAGCCTGCCGAAGAGGGTACCCGCGGCGCACGGGCGATGGTGGCGGCTGGCGCGCTCGACGGCGTGGACTATTTCACCGCCATCCACATTGGCACCGGCGTGCCTGCGGGCACCGTCATCTGCGGCAGCGATAATTTTATGGCCACCACCAAATTCGACGTGCGCTTTACCGGCGTGGCGGCGCATGCGGGTGGCAAGCCTGAAGAGGGACGCAACGCCCTGCTGGCCGCTGCCCAGGCGGCGATCGGCCTGCACAGCATCGCCCCGCACAGCGAAGGTGCGTCGCGGGTTAACGTCGGCGTGATGCAGGCCGGCAGCGGCCGTAACGTCGTGCCCGCCAGCGCCCTGCTGAAAGTGGAGACCCGCGGCGAGAGCGAAGCGATTAACAACTACGTCTTTGCGCGCGCCAAAGCGGTGATTGACGGTGCGGCGGCGATGCATGGCGTCAGCAGCGAGTTGCGGCTGATGGGTGCAGCCACCTCCAGCACGCCGTCCCCGGCGTGGGTGAACTACTTACGCGAACAGGCGCAACAGGTGGCAGGCGTTGAGCAGGCCATCGATAAGGTGAAAGCCCCTGCCGGCTCGGAAGATGCCACCCTGATGATGGCCCGGGTCCAGCAAAATGGCGGGCTTGCCTCCTATATGGTATTTGGCACCACCCTCAGCGCCGGACATCACAACGAAAAATTCGATTTCGATGAGACGGTGATGTTGATTGCCATCGAAACCCTGGCGCGTACCGCGCTTAACTTCCCGTGGACGCGAGGTGTGTAATGTCGTCAATTTACCGTTTTGTTGAGGATGCCATCGACACCCGCGCGCAGCAGTTTACCGCCATTGCCGATGCGATCTGGGATCACCCGGAGACCCGCTTCGAAGAGTTCTGGTCTGCCGAACGGCTTGCCAGCGCCCTGGAAGAGACGGGCTTTACCCTGACCCGGGAGGCAGGTGGCATACCGAACGCCTTCATTGCCAGCTACGGCGAGGGGAAACCGGTTATTGCCATTCTCGGTGAGTATGACGCCCTGGCAGGATTAAGCCAGCAGGCGCACTGCGCCACCCCGCAAAGCGATACCCCGGGAGCCAACGGCCACGGCTGCGGGCATAACCTGCTCGGCACCGCCGGGCTGGCAGCCGCGGTGGCGGTAAAAAGCTGGCTGGAGCAGCAGGGTGGCAGCGGTACCGTGCGCTTTTACGGCTGCCCCGGCGAAGAAGGCGGATCGGGAAAGACCTTTATGGTGCGCGAGGGGCTGTTCGACGATGTGGATGCCGCCGTTACCTGGCACCCCGAAGCGTTCGCCGGGATGTTTAACGTCAGCACCCTGGCCAACATCCAGGTGGCATGGCGTTTTCACGGCACCGCGGCCCATGCGGCGAACTCCCCGCATCTTGGCCGTAGCGCGCTGGATGCCGTCACCCTGATGACCACCGGCACCAATTTTCTCAATGAACATATTATTGAAAAAGCCCGGGTCCATTACGCCATCACCGATACCGGCGGCATCTCACCGAACGTGGTGCAGGCTCAGGCGGAAGTCCTCTATCTGATCCGCGCCCCGGAGATGGCCGACGCGCAGCAGATCTATGAGCGTATCGAAAAGATTGCCCAGGGTGCGGCGCTGATGACCGAAACCACCGTGGAGCGACGCTTTGAAAAGGCCTGCTCCAGCTACCTGCCTAACCGCACCATGGAGGCCGCCATGTACCGCGCCGTTCAGCATTACGGTACGCCAGAGTGGAGCGACGAGGAGCGCGCCTTCGCGGCGGAGATCCGCGCCACGCTGAGCGACAACGATCTGCAGAACAGCCTGAAAAATATCGCCGCGACCGGGGGTGAAGAGGGTAAGCAGTTTGCCCGCCGCCATCAGCAGACCCTGCTGATTGACGAGGTGGCCCCTTATGCCATCACCGATAACGTGCTGGCGGGCTCCACCGACGTGGGTGATGTGAGCTGGAAAATGCCGGTTGCCCAGTGCTTCAGCCCCTGCTTTACCGTGGGCACGCCGCTCCATACCTGGCAGCTGGTAGCCCAGGGCCGCACCTCCATCGCCCATAAAGGCATGCTCCAGGCGGGCAAAGTGATGGGCGCAACAGCCCTGGCGCTTCTTCAGGATCCGGCGCTGCTGGCCGCCTGCCGCGAGGAGTTTACTCAACAAATCACTGAAAAAGCGTACGTTTGCCCGATTCCAGAAAACGTGACACCGTCACCTTTAAAATAATAAAACACAACAACACAACACTCCCGAGGAACGCCCATGAGTATGTCATCCATACCTTCGCATTCCCCTACCGGCAAGCTCTATGGTTGGGTTGAAAGGATCGGTAATAAAGTGCCCCATCCTTTCCTGCTATTTATCTATTTGATTGTGATTCTGATGGTCGCTACCGCCATATTATCGGCCTTTGACGTCAGCGCCCGTAATCCGGCTGACGGCAGCATGGTGGCGGTAAAGAACCTGCTCAGCGTTGAAGGTCTGCACTGGTTTTTACCGAACGTGGTTAAAAACTTCAGCGGCTTCGCGCCGTTGGGGGCCATCCTGGCGCTGGTGCTGGGAGCGGGTCTGGCTGAACGTTCCGGCCTGCTGCCTGCGCTGATGGTCAAGATGGCTTCCCACGTCAGCGCGCGTTACGCCAGCTATATGGTGCTGTTTATTGCTTTCTTCAGCCATATCTCATCGGATGCCGCGCTGGTGATTATGCCCCCGATGGGAGCGCTGATCTTCCTTGCGGTGGGGAGGCACCCGGTGGCGGGTCTGCTGGCGGCCATCGCCGGGGTCGGCTGTGGCTTTACCGCCAATCTGCTGATCGTCACCACCGACGTGTTGCTTTCCGGTATCAGCACCGAAGCGGCAAAATCCATCGATGCTGCGATGCACGTCAGCGTGATCGACAACTGGTACTTTATGGCCAGCTCGGTGATTGTGCTGACCCTTGTCGGGGGGCTGATCACCGATAAGATCGTTGAGCCGCGTCTGGGCAAGTGGCAAGGCAACAGCGATGAAAAGCTGGATGCATTAACGCCAGAGCAGCGCCGGGGGCTGCGGGTGGCTGGGGTGGTGTCGCTGCTCTTTATCGCCGCCATTGCGCTGATGGTGGTGCCGGAGAGCGGTATCCTGCGCGATCCGGTGAAACATACCGTTCTGCCTTCGCCGTTTATTAAAGGCATCGTGCCGCTGATTATCCTCTTCTTCTTTGTCGTCTCACTGGCATACGGCATCGCCACGGGCAAGGTGCGTCATCAGGGCGATCTGCCGCAGCTGATGATCGAGCCGATGAAGGAGATGGCCGGGTTTATCGTGATGGTGTTCCCGCTGGCGCAGTTTGTCGCCATGTTTAACTGGAGCAACATGGGCAAATTTATGGCGGTGGGGCTGACCGATATTCTGGAGAGTGCCGGGCTGAGCGGCGTGCCGGCGTTTGTGGGCCTGGCGCTGCTGTCGTCCCTGCTCTGCATGTTTATCGCCAGCGGCTCGGCCATCTGGTCGATCCTGGCCCCTATTTTCGTGCCGATGTTCATGCTGCTGGGTTTCCATCCGGCGTTTGCGCAGATCCTCTTTCGCGTGGCGGATTCATCGGTCATCCCGCTGGCGCCGGTCTCCCCCTTTGTACCGCTGTTTTTAGGCTTCCTGCAGCGCTACAAGCCCGAGGCGAAACTGGGTACCTACTATTCGCTGGTGCTGCCGTATCCGCTTATCTTTTTAGGGGTATGGTTGCTGATGCTGGTGGCGTGGTATCTTGTCGGCCTGCCTATCGGGCCAGGGGTCTACCCGCGACTGAACTAAGGAATGTGCCAGATGCTGAGATTACTCGAAGACAAAATTGCTACGCCCCTTGGGCCGCTGTGGGTCATTGCCGATGAGCAATTCAACCTGCGCGCCGTTGAGTGGGAGGAGCACAGCAACCGGATGGTGGAGCTGCTGAATATCCACTACCGGGCGCAGGGCTACGAGCGCATCAGCGCCAGCAATCCGGGCGGGCTGAGCGAAAAGCTCACCGCCTGGTTCGAGGGCGATCTCAGCATTATCGATACCCTGCCAACCGCCACCGCGGGTACCCCTTTTCAGCGTGAGGTGTGGCAGGCGTTGCGTTCCATTCCCTGCGGCCAGGTGATGCACTACGGGCAGCTGGCAGCACAGCTTGGCCGCCCGGGTGCGGCGCGTGCTGTCGGGGCAGCTAACGGCTCCAATCCGGTCAGTATTGTGGTGCCCTGCCATCGCGTTATCGGACGTAACGGCACCCTCACCGGGTATGCTGGCGGGGTGCAGCGCAAAGAGTGGTTACTGCGTCATGAAGGCTATTTACTGCTGTAGTTCCAGGCTTTTAGTGCTTAATATTCCTTAAGTTAATTGAAATATCCGCAACCAAGTTGTGGAATTTCAAGAAGATGCTGACACATTCACGCTTCTTGACCTTATTGATGGTTTAGCAGGCTTACGCAGGGTCAAAAAAGATGTTAAAATTGACCAATATCAATTAAGGCTTGAGCATACCTATGATCCCGGAAAAGCGAATTATTCGACGCATTCAGTCTGGCGGTTGTGCTATCCATTGTCAGGACTGCAGCATCAGCCAGCTCTGTATCCCGTTTACCCTGAATGAGCACGAGCTTGATCAGCTTGATAATATTATCGAGCGTAAAAAGCCGATTCAGAAAGGGCAGACGCTGTTTAAAGCGGGAGACGAACTGAAGTCGCTGTACGCTATCCGCTCTGGCACTATTAAAAGCTATACCATCACCGAGCAGGGCGACGAGCAAATCACCGGCTTCCACCTGGCGGGCGACCTGGTCGGCTTTGACGCCATCGGCACCGGTAACCACCCGAGCTTCGCCCAGGCGCTGGAAACCTCAATGGTTTGCGAAATCCCGTTTGAAACGCTGGACGATCTGTCAGGCAAAATGCCTAACCTGCGCCAGCAGATGATGCGTCTGATGAGCGGTGAGATCAAAGGGGATCAGGATATGATTCTGCTGCTTTCCAAAAAGAATGCAGAAGAACGCCTGGCCGCGTTTATCTACAACCTCTCCCGTCGTTTCGCCGAGCGCGGCTTCTCTCCTCGTGAGTTCCGTCTGACCATGACCCGTGGCGATATCGGTAACTACTTGGGCCTGACCGTTGAGACCATCAGCCGTCTGCTGGGGCGTTTCCAGAAAAGCGGCATGCTGGCGGTAAAAGGGAAATACATCACCATTGAGAATGGTGAAGCGCTGGCAGTGCTGGCGGGCCACTCGCGTAACGTCGCATAAATTCATCTGACTTCTGTTTGCCAGATCGGTAATTTTACTGATTTATTGATCTGGCAAAACTTCCCCTCTGTTTCATTTCAGATATATAGGTTACTCTTTTACTTACAGACTGTGGTGACAGTAGTAAGGAGACCTGTATGGCAAAGTATCAAAACATGCTGGTGGCCATCGATCCTAATCAGGACGATCAACCGGCGTTACGACGAGCTGTCTATTTACATCAACGGATTGGTGGCAGAATCAAAGCGTTTCTGCCGATATATGACTTTTCTTACGAAATGACCACCCTTCTGTCGCCTGACGAACGCACCGCCATGCGTCAGGGCGTGATCAGCCAGCGTACGGCCTGGATCCGCGAACAGGCAAAATTCTATCTTGATGCCGGTGTACCCATTGAGATTAAGGTGGTGTGGCATAACCGTCCGTTTGAAGCCATCATCCAGGAAGTGGTGAGCGGCGAACACGATCTGCTCCTGAAAATGGCCCATCAGCACGACAAGCTCGAGGCGGTGATTTTCACGCCTACCGACTGGCACCTGCTGCGCAAATGCCCATGCCCGGTGTGGATGGTTAAAGACCAGCCGTGGCCGGAAGGCGGTAAAGCGGTGGTGGCGGTCAATCTTGCCAGTGAAGAGAACTACCACAACGCCCTCAACGAGAAGCTGATCAAAGAGACGCTCTATCTCGCCGAGAAGGTCAACCATACCGAAGTCCACCTTGTGGGCGCCTACCCGGTTACGCCCATCAACATCGCCATTGAACTCCCGGAATTTGACCCGACCGTTTATAACGACGCCATCCGCGGCCAGCATCTGCTGGCGATGAAATCCCTGCGGCAAAAATTTGGTATCGATGAAAAACTGACCCATGTCGAAAAAGGGCTGCCTGAAGAGGTGATCCCCGATCTGTCCGAGCATCTGCAGGCCGGTATCGTGGTGTTAGGCACTATTGGCCGCACCGGTATTTCAGCCGCCTTCCTCGGCAACACCGCCGAACAGGTGATCGACCATCTGCGCTGTGACCTGCTGGTCATCAAGCCCGATCAGTATCAAACCCCGGTTGAGCTCGACGACGACGAAGACGACTAAACATAAAAAAGCCCGCCAATTGGCGGGCTTTTTTTCTAGCTCTCGGTGACAGGCTGTGTCGAAGGCTGTGCCCTCTCGCCCTCTTTCATCCACGGTGCATGCAGCACCATGCTTGGCAGAGCCAGTTTTACCCCTTCATCATTCAGGCTCTCCAGGATACGGATATTAATCTCCTGCTGGATATCCATGTATTTGTTGTAATCCGCGGTGTTCACGATATGCACCACCTCAAAGGTGAGACGGTCTTTGTCAAAACCGAGCAGATGGGCACGGTCGAAACGCGTTTCGCCGATATCGGTGATGATTTTTTTCACGTTATCGCCAATGATGCGCAGCTTCTCAGGCGGCGTATCACTGGCGACGCCGAAGGTAAAGACGATTCGGCGCGTCTGCATACGCTTGTAGTTGTGCAGCGTTTGCTGAAGCAGGATTGCATTACCGCAGACAATCTGCTCCCCGCTCAGGCTGCGAATACGCGTCGTTTTAAGACCGATATGCTCCACCGTCCCGGCCACGTCGTTAAACACCACGAAATCGCCAATTTCGAAGGGTTTATCGAACCCAATTGAGAGCGAAGCGAAGACGTCGCTCAGGATGGTTTGCACCGCCAGGGCAATGGCGATACCCCCGACCCCCAGGCTGGCAACCAGCGCCGTGATATTAACGCCCGCGTTGGCAAGAATAGAGAGCAGCATCACTGACCAGACAATCGCCCGCAGGATCAGGCCGGTGATCACCAGAGTCACCGGGTTTTTATGGTTTCCCGGCGCCAGCATGACGTGTCGCAGCCAGGAGACCACCCCCTGATCCATCCAGAGCGCCACCTGAATCGCCAGCACGAGGAACCAGGCGTGGCTGAGGGTGCCGGAGAGGCGGTCAGGAAGTTCCACGAAGCGCAGGCTGATAAGAAAAGCGACCACAAAGAGCATGACCCGGCTGGTTCTGTTCAGCATCTCGGTGAGGATCAGCTGCATCCGGCGTGTGGTGGGATGTTTATCGCCCCAGTTGGTGATCCCCTTGTGTACAAAGGTGATGATGCGCTTTAACAGCCAGTAAACCAGAAGCGTCACCACCACCACGGTACCGAAGCCAATCCAGAACGTGGGGGTCATCATGAGCGCCAGAAAATCGAAGTGGGACAAAAACCGCATTATCTCTCCTCCCTTTACACAAAGTTAAAAGTATAGACAGATGGAATACGTTGGCGGCAGAAATAAGAAAACCGCCCTGTTGGGCGGTTTATTCACTGTGGATAAGAGAGGCTTAGAGCGCTTTTAAGATCGCATCCACGCTGGCTTTGGCATCGCCAAACAGCATGTGGGTGTTCTCTTTAAAGAACAGCGGGTTCTGTACGCCAGCGTAACCGGTGTTCATGGAGCGCTTGAAGACGATGACATTCTGCGCCTTCCACACTTCCAGAACCGGCATACCGGCGATCGGGCTCTTCGGATCGTCCTGTGCCGCCGGATTGACGGTATCGTTGGCGCCGATGACCAGCACGGTATCGGTGTCGGAGAAGTCGTCGTTGATCTCATCCATCTCCAGCACGATATCGTAAGGCACTTTCGCCTCTGCCAGCAGCACGTTCATGTGGCCCGGCAGACGCCCGGCAACCGGGTGAATACCGAAGCGCACCTTAATGCCGCGAGCACGCAGACGTTCGGTGATTTCCGCAACCGGATACTGCGCCTGCGCCACCGCCATGCCGTAGCCTGGGGTGATGATGACCGTATGCGAGTTTTTCAGCATGTCGGCAGTCTCTTCGGCGCTGATTTCACGATGCTCACCCACCTCTTCGTCACCGCCGGAGGTCTGTCCGTCGGTACCAAAGCCCCCGGCGATCACGCTGATGAACGAGCGGTTCATCGCTTTACACATGATGTAGGAGAGGATCGCGCCGCTTGAACCTACCAGCGCGCCGGTGACGATCAGCAGGTCGTTGCTCAGCATAAAGCCCGCCGCCGCCGCCGCCCAACCGGAGTAGGAGTTCAGCATGGAAACCACCACCGGCATATCGGCACCGCCGATAGAGGCGACCAGGTGCCAGCCAAATGCCAGCGCGATGATGGTCATCACCAGCAGCGCCAGTACCTGCAAGCCCACGCTGTCGGTGCGCACGAAGACCACCATCAGCAGAAACGACACCACCAGCGCGGCGAGGTTCAGCTTATGACGGTTTGGCAGCATCAGCGGTTTAGAGGAGATCTTGCCGCGCAGCTTACCGAACGCCACGATAGAACCGGTAAAGGTCACCGCCCCGATGAAGATGCCAAGGAACACTTCGGTCAGGTGGATATTAACCAGAATCGGATCCATCCCCGGTTCGTGATAGAGGTAGCTGTTAAAGCCAACCAGCACCGCGGCCAGACCGACGAAACTGTGCAGGATCGCCACCAGTTCCGGCATCTCGGTCATTTCAACGCGTTTGGCAAGACGAATACCAATCGCACCACCGATGATCATCGCCACCAGGATCCACGCGACGTTGCCGGTGTCCGGTCCGAAAATCGTGGCAATCAGCGCAATCGCCATCCCGGCGATACCAAAGTTGTTGCCCTGCTGCGACGTTTCATGTTTTGAAAGCCCCGCGAGGCTGAAAATAAACAGGACCGCGGCAACAATGTATGCAGCGGTAACTAATCCTCCAGACATAGGTTACCCCTTATCCCTTACGAAACATTTTCAGCATGCGCTGAGTCACGGTGAAACCACCGAAAATATTGATACTGGCGATCAGTACCGCGATAAAGCTCAGGAAACTGACCCAGCCGCCGTGACCAATCTGCAATAATGCTCCGACCACGATGATCCCGGAGATGGCGTTGGTAACCGACATCAGCGGCGTATGCAGCGCATGGGAAACGTTCCACACCACGTAGTAACCTACCACGCAGGAGAGCGCAAAGACGGTGAAATGGCCGAGGAACTCTTTCGGCGCAACGTCTGCCAGCCAGCCAAAGAGGATAATGGCCAGCGCCATCAAGGCGTACTTACGCCACGGCGAAGCAGGTTTTTCAGGCTCTTTCGGGGCTGGAGCAGCCTTGGCGGCGGCCTGCGGCTGCGCGGAAACCTGAATCGGCGGTGCCGGCCAGGTGATCTCACCCTCGCGGACCACGGTGACGCCACGCACGACGACGTCCTCGAAATCAACGGTGATCGTGCCGTCTTTCTCTTTGCAGAGCAGCTTCAGCAGGTTCACCAGGTTGGTGCCGTAGAGCTGGGAGGACTGGGTTGGCAGACGGCCCGGCAGATCGGTATAGCCGATCACCTTCACGCCGTTAGCGGTGGTGGTGACCACACCCGGGACAGTGTATTCGCAGTTACCGCCGTTTTGCGCGGCCAGATCGACGATCACGCTACCGGCCTTCATGGAGTCGACCATTTCGCGGGTGATCAGTTTCGGTGCCGGTTTGCCCGGAATGAGCGCAGTGGTGACAATGATGTCCACCTCTTTCGCCTGGGCAGCGAACAGCGCCATCTCGGCTTTAATAAAGGCTTCGGACATCACTTTGGCGTAGCCGTCGCCGCTGCCCGCCTCTTCTTTGAAGTCCAGTTCCAGGAACTCGGCGCCCATACTCTGCACCTGTTCTTTTACTTCCGGACGGGTATCAAAAGCACGAACGATTGCGCCGAGGCTGTTCGCCGCACCAATGGCGGCCAGACCGGCAACGCCTGCGCCAATCACCATAACTTTCGCGGGTGGGACTTTACCCGCAGCGGTGATCTGGCCGGTAAAGAAGCGACCAAACTCATGTGCCGCCTCGACGATGGCGCGGTAGCCGGCGATGTTCGCCATTGAGCTCAGGGCATCCAGCGACTGCGCACGCGAGATACGCGGCACCGAGTCCATCGCCATGACGGTGACGCCGCGCGCCGCCAGCTTCTCCATCAGCTCCGGATTCTGGGCTGGCCAGACGAAGCTCACCAGCGTGGTGCCCGGATTGAGCAGCGCAATTTCATCCTCTTCTGGTGCATTGACCTTCAGAATGACGTCCGAATGCCAGACGTTTGCGCCGTCTACAATCTCTGCGCCCGCCTGAACAAACGCCTCGTCATCGAAACTTGCCAGCTTGCCTGCGCCGCTTTCAACCGCGACGGTAAAACCCAGTTTCAGCAGCTGTTCCACCGTTTTTGGTGTCGCTGCTACACGGGTTTCATTGGCAAACCGTTCTCTTGGTACCCCAATACGCATAGTAATCCCTTCCATCGGTTTTTGATGATGGTTTGTCGAATATTCATCACGGATATATAACGACGGTAACAGGCGTTAACCTGCTACTCACGCATATCCGCAGAAAATAAAACAGTAACAAACTTTCTATAACCTACTGAAAATACCGCCTGTGATCCACAGCAAGAAAACACTTTTTATGTCTTTAACTGTCAAAAATAAGTGATCTGCATCTCTGACAGGCATATCTGCCTTTATTTCTTCGTCAGAGCCGATGTTTAGCTCAGTCGAAGCGGTAAAAACACGATATAGCGCCAGCCAGAAACAACTTATTAACATTAAATCAACTTGTGAAAGTTATATGCTTTATTAGTTTTAGTGGTCAAACGGGTATTTTTTCAACATATCTCTAAAGGTTATGGA
This sequence comes from Leclercia sp. M50, assembly GCF_037150775.1. Classification (NCBI taxonomy): domain Bacteria; kingdom Pseudomonadati; phylum Pseudomonadota; class Gammaproteobacteria; order Enterobacterales; family Enterobacteriaceae; genus Leclercia; species Leclercia sp. M50. Next base: position 22,857 of record NZ_JBBCPK010000047.1, on the reverse strand, counting down.
AATTGATCGTCACCTTGCCGGGTGCCGCAAAAAATGGCGCAGACAGCAGAGGGTGTTAAATGCAATAATCGTCAACGTTTTCAAATTAACAACTACACCAGTACCTGGTTTGCGTAAGGCGAAGGATTATTTTTATGAAGCTTAAGAACACTCTCCTGGCGTCCGCACTCCTTGCTGCGACCGCTCTGTCTGCCAATGCCGCGACAGAGTTAACGCCGGAGCAAGCGGCTGCAACGAAACCTTACGATCACGTTACGATCGTAGGTCGTTTTAACGCAATTGGCGATGCAGTTAATGCCGCCTCCAAACGTGCCGATAAAGAGGGCTCCGCCGCATTCTACGTCGTGGATAACTCCGAATACGGCAGCAGCGGCAACCAGCGCGTCACCGTTGCGCTCTATAAAGCCGATGCCCCGAAAGCGGAAGAGGTGAAAAACCGTGTCATTAACGGTGTGATGGAACTGCCTAAAGATCAGGCCGTTCTGCTTGAGCCGTATGATACCGTCACCATTCAGGGCTTCTACCGCAGCCAGCCGGAAGTGAACGACGCCATCACCAAAGCCGCTAAAGCGAAAGGGGCTGACGCCTACTACATCGTTCGCCAGATCGATGCTAACCAGGGCGGTAACCAGCGCATCACTGCTTACATCTATAAAAAAGACGCGAAAAAACGTGTCCTGCAAAGTCCGGATGCCATCCCGGCTGACTCTGATGCCGGTCGCGCAGCCATTGCCAAAGGCGGCGAAGAAGCGAAGAAAGTGGAAATCCCGGGCGTGGCAACCAGCGCTGCACCAGGCGCCAGCGTTGCTGGTGTGGGTCGTTTCTTTGAAACCCAAACCACCAAAGGCGGTCGTTACAGCGTTACGCTCAACGACGGCACCAAAATTGAAGAGCTGAACAACGCCACTGCCGCGCAGATGATTCCGTTCGACAGCATCAAATTCACCGGTAACTACGGCAACATGACCGAAATTTCTTACCAGGTGGCGAAGCGTGCGGCGAAGAAAGGGGCCAAGCATTACCACATCACCCGCCAGTGGCAGGAGCGCGGTAATAACATGACCATCAGCGCTGACCTGTACAAATAAGTAACCTGTTTCACTCAGGCGGCGTTATGCCGCCTTTTTTTTCGCTTTACCGCCACAATTCGGCCCTTCCTCATTGCATGCGTTCGTAACACTCCGTAAAATCCCGCGCCTTAGCGTTATTCACCATTTTTATGCGCTTCGACGAAATAATTATTCTGGAACCGACCCCTTTTTAAACAGGATGCCAATGGAAAAGAAACTTGGCCTGAGCGCTTTGACTGCGCTTGTTTTAAGCTCCATGCTCGGTGCGGGTGTATTCAGTCTGCCGCAGAATATGGCGGCCGTCGCCAGCCCGTCTGCGCTGCTTATCGGCTGGGGGATCACCGGCATCGGGATCCTGCTGCTGGCCTTCGCCATGCTGCTGCTGACGCGCATTCGTCCCGACCTCGACGGCGGTATTTTTACCTACGCCCGTGAAGGCTTTGGTGAGCTGGTGGGTTTCTGTTCCGCCTGGGGCTACTGGCTGTGCGCGGTGATCGCCAACGTCTCTTATCTGGTGATCGTCTTCTCTGCGCTGAGTTTCTTTACCGACTCCCCTGAACTTCGGCTCTTTGGCGATGGCAATACCTGGCAATCCATTGTCGGCTCCTCGGTGCTGCTGTGGATCGTGCATTTTCTGGTACTGCGCGGCGTCCAGACCGCGGCCAGTATCAACCTGGTCGCAACGCTTGCGAAGCTGGTGCCGCTGGGGCTCTTTATCGTGCTGGCGTTTATTGCGTTTCGTCTCGATCTCTTCAGCATGGACTTTTCCGGCGTGGCGCTGGGTGTCCCGGTCTGGGAGCAGGTGAAAAACACCATGCTGATCACCCTGTGGGTCTTTATCGGGGTGGAAGGCGCGGTGGTTGTCTCGGCCAGGGCGCGCAATAAGCACGATGTTGGCCGCGCCACGCTGCTGGCCGTACTGGCCGCATTAGGGGTCTATCTGCTGGTCACCCTGCTCTCGCTGGGCGTGGTGGCGCGTCCGGAGCTGGCGGAGATGCGTAACCCCTCGATGGCGGGCCTGATGGTGAAAATGATGGGTTCCTGGGGCGAGGTAGTGATTGCCGCCGGTCTGATCGTCTCCGTATGCGGCGCCTATCTGAGCTGGACCATTATGGCGGCAGAAGTGCCGTTCCTGGCCGCAACCCATAAAGCCTTCCCGCGTCTGTTTGCGCAGCAGAACAAAAACAATGCGCCGTCCGCGTCGCTATGGTTGACCAACATCAGCGTGCAGATCTGTCTGGTGCTGATCTGGCTCACAGGTTCAGACTATAACACGTTGTTAACCATCGCCTCCGAGATGATTCTGGTACCCTATTTCCTGGTGGGCGCATATTTGTTAAAAATAGCTACCCGACCGATGCATACCGTCGTGGGGATGGGCGCCTGTATTTACGGCTTATGGCTGCTGTATGCCTCCGGACCGATGCATCTGCTGCTCTCCGTCGTGCTCTATGCGCCGGGACTGCTGGTGTTTATTTATGCCCGTCGCACGCATCAGCTCCAGCACGCGCTGAAGCGCCGTGAAATCGTGCTGATTGGCTTATTACTGGTTGCCGCATTACCGGCAACGTGGATGTTGATGGGATAAGCAACCGCGTCCCATCGTCGAACGGATAAGGAGAACACGATGGGACAGGCAAAACCGCTCCCGATCCTGATTACTGGCGGAGGTCGTCGTATCGGCCTCGCGCTTGCCCACCATTTCTTGAATCTTCACCAGCCTGTCATTGTCAGCTATCGCACAAAATACCCGGCGATTGAGACCCTGTGCGAGGCGGGTGCAACCTGTATTCAGGCGGATTTTTCCTCTGACGAGGGCATTCTGGCCTTTGCCGACCAGGTAAAAGCGGAAACCACCGGGTTACGCGCCATTATTCATAATGCCAGCGCATGGATGGCGGAATCCCCGGAGCACCCGCTCAGCGACACGCTCTCCTGCATGTTGCAGATCCACGTCCATGCCCCTTACCTGCTCAACCACGCTCTACAAGGGCTGTTGCGCGGCCACGGCCATGCCGCCAGCGACATCATCCACTTTACCGACTACGTGGTTGAGCGCGGCAGCGATAAACACATTGCTTACGCCGCCAGCAAAGCCGCGCTGGATAACATGACCCGCTCGTTTGCCCGCAAGCTGGCCCCGGAGGTGAAAGTCAACGCCATCGCCCCGTCGCTGATTATGTTTAATGAACATGACGATGCCGACTATCGTCAGAAGGCGCTGAATAAGTCCCTGATGAAAATCGCCCCGGGCGAAAAAGAGGTGATTGATTTAATCGACTATATTCTGACCAGCTGCTACGTCACGGGCCGATCCTTTGGCGTGGATGGCGGGCGTCCTTTACGTTAGTGAAAGCGGCTCCAGCAGAAAATTAACACCCAGGCGCTGAGGCTCCAGCAGAGTACCGCCCCGCCCAGCGCCAGGGGCAAACGCATCATGCCGGTGAAGTACCAGAGCGAAAGCAGATAGAGAAAATAGGGAATAATCGACCACATGCCAAACACGATGGTCGCCCGCAGCGCTTCGATCCCGCGCTCCGAGGCGACGATATAGTGGGCAATGAGGGCAAAGGTGGGAAACAGCGGAATCAACCCGGCAATGTAATAATTTTTGCTTTTCGCCAGTACCCCAATCAGTAACACCACCAGCGCACCCAACGCCGCTTTTATTACCAGCCCCATCCATTTCCCCTTAACAAGACAATAACAATGTCGGGCAGCATAACGGAACGGCAACATTTTGCGAATGATTAATGGAAGGTTAAGGTTGCGCGGTGTATGTTGGCGTTTTCCGCAGACACAGCCTTGCTATGAACAAGATCGTATACGTTGAGGATGAACCCGAAGTCGGTCAGTTGATCGCCGCTTATCTGGGTAAACATGATATTGAGGTCATCGTCGAACCACGCGGCGACCGCGCAGAAGAGGCGGTGGCGCGGGAAAAACCCGATCTGGTGCTGCTGGATATTATGCTACCCGGTAAAGATGGCATGACCCTGTGCCGGGATCTGCGCGCCCGCTGGAACGGGCCGATTGTGCTGCTTACCTCCCTCGACAGCGACATGAACCACATTTTGTCCCTGGAGATGGGGGCAAACGACTATATCCTCAAAACCACCCCTCCGGCTGTACTCCTGGCACGCGTGCGCCTGCATCTGCGCCAGCACGTTGCTGCATCCAGCGACACCCCGGCCCCGCAGCTCACCCCGCACAAGGCGCTGCGTTTTGGCACACTCTCCATCGATCCGGTCAATCGCCAGGTGCTGCTTTCCGGCGAGCAGGTGGCGCTGTCGACGGCCGATTTCGATCTGCTGTGGGAGCTGGCAACCCATGCCGGGCAGATTATGGATCGGGACGCGCTGCTGAAAAACCTGCGCGGCGTCAGCTACGATGGCCTGGACCGCAGCGTGGACGTGGCCATCTCCCGCCTGCGCAAGAAGCTGCTGGATAACGCTACCGAACCGTTCCGCATTAAAACCGTGCGTAACAAAGGCTACCTTTTCGCGCCCCACGCCTGGGACGTATAACAGGGGCGACAGCCGCCCATTTTTACCCCTGATGATTAACCTTTTGCGCCCGCCCGCATAATATGTATTATGTTATAACATAACATTTATGAGGGTGAGAACGTGTTTAATCAAAACAGGGCGCTGGCTTTTGTCCTAACTTTATTCGTGCAGCCGCTATTCGCCGCCACGGTTTATCCGCTGACGGTAGAGAACTGCGGCATTAAGGAGACCTTTAAGCAGGCCCCGCAACGGGTGGTGACGGTGGGGCAACACGAGACGGAATTGCTGATGGCGCTGGGGCTTGAAAAGAAGATCGGCGCGACCTCGGTCTGGTTTGGCCCTCTGCCAGATGCGCTGGCAAAACAGGGTAACGGGCTGAAAAAGCTGGCGGATAACGCCCCCTCCTTTGAAGCGGTCACCGCGGAGCGTCCTGATCTGGTGATGGCCCAGTATCACTGGCATATCGGGCCGCAGGGGGAAACGGGCACCCGGGAACAGTTCGCCACACTGGGGATCCCGACCTGGATCTCCCCTGCCGACTGCATCGGCAAAAGCGTCACCGACAGCTCGAACGGCGACGGGGCGCGGAGCACACCGTTTTCCATCACCGAAATCGAACGCGAAATCGATGAACTGGCGACCATTTTCGACGTCCAGCCGCAGGGTAAAGCGCTTAACGAGGCGCTGAAACAGCGTATTCAGCAGGCGCAGGCCCGTGCTGCCGCGCAGCAGACTCGTCCCCTGAAAGTGGTGTTCTGGTTCTCCAGCAGCCGTCTGAAAGGCGATCCCTGGGTGGCCGGCGATTACGGCGCGCCGGGGTGGATAAGCCACACGCTTGGGCTGAAAAACATCATTGATTCCCATGACGAATGGCCTGCCGTGACCTGGGAGCATATCGCCCAGGCGCAGCCTGACGTGATCGTCATCGCTGAGATGTCCCGCCGTCTCTACCCTGCGGATGATGTGGCGGTGAAAAAGGCCTTTTTAAACGACGATCCGGTGACCCAAAACATCCCCGCCGTGAAAAAGGGGCAGATCGTGGTGGTGCCCGCAATGTCACTTAACCCCTCCCTGCGTAATGTCGATGCCGTTGAGGCGATCGGCGAGAAACTGGCAACGTTCCAGGCTGAACAATGAGTATCATGATTCTCCGCGCCCCCTTTACCCTGCCGCGCTGGCGGCAGCATAGCCTGATGGCCGTCGGGATAGTGACGCTGCCGTTGATGCTGGTTTTCGCTGCCACCGTCGGGGATATGCCGGTGTCGTATGCGAACGCAGGTAAAGCCATTCTCAACGGTCTGGGTCTGGGTAGCTATGTGCTGCCCCAGGTTGAGGAGGGCATTGTCTGGCAGTACCGCATGAGCCGGGCCCTGATGGCCGCCTGCAGCGGAGGGGGTCTGGCGCTTTGCGGCCTGGTAATGCAGGCCATCCTGCGAAACCCGCTGGCGGAGCCCTATCTGCTGGGGATCTCCTCCGGTGCGTCGCTGGGGGCCGTCTGTGTGATGTTGCTGGGTATTGGCGGCAGCTCGCTGGGCATCAGCGGCGGCGCCTTTATCGGCGCCTGCTGCGCGTTCGGGCTTATCATGCTCATCACCCACGGCATGACCGACAGCCCGCCACGGATATTGCTGGCGGGCATCGCCGGGACGCAGCTCTTTAACGCCCTGACCGCCTACATTGTCAGCACCTCCGCCAATGCCGAGCAGTCGCGCAGCGTGATGTTCTGGCTGCTGGGCAGCCTGAGCGGGGTTCGCTGGCCGGATGCTATCCTGGCTCTGGTGGTCGTGCTGGCCGCATTTATGGTGATCTTCGCCTTTTCACGAGCGCTGGATACCTTCACCTTTGGCGATGAAGTCTCCACTACCCTCGGCGTGCCGGTCACCCTGGTGCGCATTATCCTGCTGCTCACCTGCGCGCTGGTGACGGCGGTAATGGTCAGTATCATTGGCGCAGTGGGGTTTGTCGGGCTGGTGATCCCGCACGTTACCCGGATGCTGTGCGGCCCCGGGCATCGCCGCTCAATTCCCCTGACCTTCCTGATCGGGAGTCATTTCATGATCCTCGCCGATGTGGTTTCCCGCACGCTTATCACCCATCAGGTCCTGCCCATTGGCGTGGTCACCGCGTTAGTCGGCGCGCCTGCCTTTGTGGTTCTGCTCTATCGCAGCCGGGAGAAAAACGTATGACCCTTTCATTAAGCGGATTGCAGGTCACCTTCCAGTCCCGCCAGGTGCTGAACAACATCAATCTGCACCTGGAGGTGGGTGAAATTGTCGGTCTGTTAGGCCCGAACGGCTCGGGAAAATCGACGCTGCTGCGCTGTCTGGCCGGGTTACTCCCCCGTCATGCGCACCATATTCAGCTGAACGGCACCCCGCTCAATAAAATCTCCGTCAGAGATCGAGCCAAACAGCTGGCCTTTGTTCCCCAGCATGCCGGAGTGGATGGCGATCTCTGCGTGGAGCAAATTGTCCGGCTGGGGCGCACGCCGCACCGCAGGGGGCTTTTTGGCTGGAGTGAAAAGGACGACCAGGCGGTTGAGCACGCTATCCGCCTGATGAAACTTGCCGGGCTGCGTCACCGGCTGTGGCGGCAGCTTTCCGGCGGAGAGAGACAGCGCTGCCAGATCGCCCGCGCCCTGGCCCAGCAGCCACGGCTGCTGATCCTCGATGAGCCGACCAACCATCTGGATATTGAGTATCAGCTGGAGCTGATGACGCTGATTACGCAGCTACCCATTACGGTGGTGGTGGCCCTTCACGATTTGAATCTCGCCGCCAACTACTGCCATCGGCTGGTACTGCTGAAATCCGGCAGCGTGATAGCCAGCGGGCCGCCTGATGCGGTGCTGACCCCTGCACTGATAGAAGACGCCTGGCATGTGCAAGCGGACGTCATGAAACAAGGCAAAACCTTCAACATTCGCTATGCCATGCGGCAGCCCATTGCGTAAAGTAGGCGATGCCCGCTCTTAGCGAGTCAATCTTACGTTCGGGCAGCTTCTTTAACGCGTTGTAGCTGGGTGATATTTCATGAAAAAACTGTTCGTGCAGTTTTACCTTCTGTTGTTCGTCTGCTTCCTGGTGATGACCATGCTGGTCGGGCTGGTCTATAAGTTCACCGCCGAGCGGGCAGGCAGACAGTCGCTGGATGATTTGATGAAAAGCTCGCTCTACCTGATGCGCAGCGAACTGCGTGAGATCCCCCCTCACGACTGGGCGCGCACCATCAAAGAGCTGGATCTGAACCTGTCATTCAAACTGCGCATCGAGCCACTGAAGAAATACACCCTGGATGCCCCGACCATGCAGCGGCTGCGCGAAGGCGATATCGTGGCGCTGGACGATCAGTACACCTTTATTCAGCGTATTCCACGCAGCCATTACGTCCTGGCGGTCGGCCCGGTGCCGTATCTTTACTTCCTGCATCAGATGCGCCTGCTGGATATCGCCCTGCTGGCTTTTATCGCCATTTCGCTCGCCTTCCCGGTGTTTATCTGGATGCGCCCCCACTGGCAGGACATGCTGCGCCTCGAGGCCGCCGCCCAGCGTTTCGGCGACGGGCATCTGACCGAGCGGATCCACTTCGACAGCGGCTCCAGCTTTGAGCGGCTGGGGGTGGCCTTTAACCAGATGGCTGACAATATCAACGCCCTCATCGCCAGCAAAAAACAGCTGATCGACGGTATCGCCCACGAGCTGCGCACCCCCCTGGTACGGTTGCGCTACCGGCTGGAGATGAGTGAAAACCTGACTGCGTCGGAGTCACAGGCGCTGAATCGCGATATCAGCCAGCTCGAGGCGCTGATTGAGGAGCTGCTGACCTATGCCCGCCTCGACCGACCGCAGAACGAACTTAAGCTCACCACCCCGGACCTGCCTGCATGGCTGCGCAGCTACGTGGAGGATGTGCAGAGCGTTAACCCGCAGCGCACGTTGCTGATCAGCAGCGTGGACGGCGATTACGGCGCGCTGGATATGCGTTTGATGGAGCGGGTGCTGGATAACCTGGTCAACAACGCCCTGCGCTACAGCGATAACCAGCTGCGGATCGCATTGACCCTAAACGGCAGCCGCGCCAGTTTGTCGGTGGAAGATGATGGTCCGGGCATTGCGCCAGAGGCCCGCCAGCGTGTATTTGAGCCTTTTGTCCGACTCGACCCGAGCCGGGACCGCGCCACCGGCGGCTGCGGCCTGGGGCTGGCGATCGTCCACTCTATAGCCCAGGCGCTGGGGGGGGACGTCAGCTGCGAAGCCAGCGACCTCGGCGGCGCCCGTTTCTGCTTCAACTGGCCCGTCTGGCACCCTATCGCCCTGCCCATCCCTGACTGACCTAAACCGCACGCTGGCCTGACCCGGCGTGCTGTGCTATAAATTAAGTATGTTGTAACTAATGCGGTGTGCTATGGCAACTTACGATCTTATCGAACGCTTAAACTCAACCTTTCGCCAGATGGAGCACGAGCTGGCGCAGTTAACCCCCGAACTCCAGGCCTGTCGCCTGCTGGCCGGGCGCGTCTTCTCCCTGCCGGACGTCGCCAAAGGCGCCGAACACGATCCGCTCAACGCTATTATGGTTAAGCAGCACCTCGGCCAGGAGGCGCTGACGATGGCGCTGCAACACTATCGTCACCTCTTTATCCAGCAGCAATCCGAGAATCGCAGCAGCAAGGCCGCCGTGCGCCTGCCGGGGGTGATCTGCCTGCAGAGCGACGCCGCGCACCGGGAACAAATCACCGCCCGCATTGCGACTATTAATGCCTTAAAGGCGGAATTTGAAAAAATCGTCACCGAGGAGTCAGGTCTGGCCCCCGCCGCCCGTTTTGAGTGGGTGCATCACCAACTGCCGGGTTTGATCACCCTCAACGCCTATCGCACGTTAACGGTGATTAACCATCCCGCCACCCTGCGCTTCGGCTGGGCCAATAAGCACATCATCAAAAATTTCACCCGCGATGAGGTGCTGGCGATGCTGGAGAAAAGCCTCAAGTCGCCGCGCGCCGTAGCGCCCTGGTCACGGGATCAGTGGGTGGAGCGGCTGGAGGCAGAATATACGGCCATTCACTCTCTGCCTGCAGAGGCGCGGCTGAAGATCAAGCGGCCAGTAAAAGTGCAGCCAATCGCCCGCGTCTGGTATGCCGGGCAGCAAAAGCAGGTGCAATATGCCTGCCCGACGCCGCTGATCGCCCTTTACGATGCCGATCAAGGGGCGGTGATACCCGATATTGGTGAGCTGCTCAATTACGATGCGGATAACGTTCAGCACCGTTATAAGCCGCAGGCACAGCCGCTGCGCTTGATTATCCCGCGGCTGCACCTGTACGTGGCGGAGTAACTATTTCAGGCTGCCGACCATCTCTTCCGGGCGGACCCAGCTGTCGAACTCGGCCTCGGTGAGATACCCCAGCGCCAGGGCGGAGGCTTTCAGGGTCAGCCCCTCCTTGTGCGCTTTTTTGGCGATTTCCGCCGCCTTGTCATAGCCGATATGGGTATTGAGCGCCGTCACCAGCATTAACGACTCGTTGAGCAGCTGGCTGATGCGCTCGCGATTCGGCTCAATGCCTACCGCGCAGTGCTCGTTAAAGCTCTCCATCCCGTCCGCCAGCAGACGCACCGACTGGAGGAAGTTATGGATCACCATCGGACGGTAGACGTTCAGCTCAAAGTTGCCCGAGGCCCCGCCCATGTTCACCGCCACGTCATTGCCCATCACCTGACAGCAGAGCATGGTCATGGCTTCGCACTGGGTCGGGTTGACTTTACCCGGCATGATGGAGCTGCCCGGCTCGTTCTCCGGGATGCTGATTTCGCCGATGCCGCAGCGCGGCCCGGAAGCCAGCCAGCGCACGTCGTTGGCGATTTTCATCAGCGAGGCCGCCAGCCCTTTCAGCGCCCCGTGGGCATGCACCAGCGCATCACAGGTCGCCAGCGCCTCGAACTTGTTCGGCGCGGTGACAAACGGCTGTCCGGTGATGTTTGCCAGCTCTTCCGCCACCCGCACCGCATATTCCGGATGGGTATTGAGGCCGGTACCCACTGCGGTGCCACCCAGCGCCAGCTCCGCCAGGTGCGGCAGGCTGTGGTCGATATGGCGCAGGTTGTGGTCAAGCATCGCCACCCAGCCGGAGATCTCCTGGCCCAGAGTCAGCGGCGTGGCGTCCTGCAGATGCGTGCGGCCAATTTTGACGATATCGGCAAAGGCCAGGGCTTTGTCATTGAGGGTCTGCTTCAGCACGTTCAGCTGCGGGATGAGCTGTTCGCGCAGGGCGATAAGCGCCGCCACATGCATCGCTGTCGGGAAGACATCGTTGGAGCTCTGGCTTTTGTTGACGTCGTCATTGGGGTGGATCTTGCGCTCCATGCCACGCACCCCGCCGAGCAGTTCGCTGCCGCGGTTCGCCAGCACCTCGTTCATGTTCATGTTGCTCTGGGTACCGGAGCCGGTCTGCCAGATGGCGAGCGGGAATTCATCGGGATGTTTCCCCGCCAGCACTTCATCGGCGGCGGCGATAATGGCGTTAGCTTTCTCCCCGGAGAGCAGGCCTAAATCCTGGTTGACCTTCGCCGCGGCGCGTTTGGTCAGCGCCAGGGCCTGGATCAACGAGACCGGCATCTTTTCAGTGGAGATACGGAAATGTTCCAGTGAACGCTGGGTTTGTGCGCCCCAGAGTTTGTCCTCAGGAACGTCGATGGCACCCATCGAATCTTTCTCACTGCGTGAGGTGGTCATACTTTCTCCTTGATAACACTGAAGTGGATTGCTCACAGCTCAAAGAAACAAGTATTGATGAGATAAGAAAAAGGGTATGGCGCTTTGTGCGCTCTTTTTGCCGGGCTTTGCCGGGTGGCGCTGCGCCACCCGGCAGGGTTTTCAAACTACTTCACACAGGCCGAACACTGGGAGGACTGGATCTGTTTGAAGAAGTCATTGCCTTTGTCATCCACGAGGATAAACGCCGGGAAGTCTTCCACTTCGATTTTCCAGATCGCTTCCATACCCAGCTCCGGGTACTCCACGCACTCGAGGCTCTTGATGCTGCCCTGCGCCAGTACCGCGGCCGGGCCGCCGATGCTGCCAAGGTAGAAGCCGCCGTGCTTGTGGCAGGCGTCCGTCACCTGCTGGCTGCGGTTGCCCTTCGCCAGCATGATCATGCTGCCGCCGTTGGCCTGGAGCTGATCCACGTAAGAGTCCATACGCCCGGCAGTGGTTGGCCCTAAGGAGCCGGAGGCATAGCCGGTCGGGGTTTTTGCCGGGCCCGCATAGTAGATCGGGTGATCTTTAATGTACTGCGGCAGCCCTTCGCCATTATCCAGACGCTCTTTCAGCTTCGCGTGGGCGATATCGCGGCCCACGATAATGGTGCCGTTCAGGGACAGACGGGTAGAGACCGGGTACTGAGAGAGCTGGGCCAGGATCTCACTCATCGGACGGTTCAGGTCAACGCGTACCGCCTCGCCCTCGCCCGCTTTGCGCAGCGCTTCCGGAATGTACTTACCTGGGTTGTTCTCCAGTTTCTCGATCCAGATCCCGTCGCGGTTGATCTTCGCTTTAATGTTGCGGTCTGCCGAGCAGGAGACGCCCATCCCCACCGGGCAGGATGCGCCGTGGCGCGGCAGACGGATCACGCGGATATCGTGGGCGAAATATTTGCCGCCAAACTGGGCGCCGAGGCCGAGGTTCTGGGCTTCCACCAGCAGTTCCTGCTCAAGCTGAACGTCGCGGAATGCCTGGCCGTGCTCGTTACCTTCGGTCGGCAGATTGTCGTAGTATTTGGTCGAGGCCAGCTTGACGGTTTTCAGGGTGCTTTCCGCCGAAGTGCCACCGATCACAAAGGCAATGTGGTACGGCGGACAGGCCGCGGTGCCGAGAGTACGCATCTTCTCCACCAGGTAGTTTTTCAGCTTGCCCGGCGTGAGCAGCGCTTTGGTCTCCTGATAGAGATACGTTTTGTTCGCTGAACCGCCGCCTTTGGCGATGCAGAGGAATTTGTATTCGTCGCCATCCACGCTGTAGAGGTCGATTTGCGCTGGCAGGTTGGTGCCGGTATTCACCTCTTTATACATATCCAGCGGGGCGTTTTGTGAATAGCGCAGGTTGTCTTCGATATAGGTGTTATACACGCCGTGCGCCAGGGCCGCTTCGTCGCCGCCACCGGTCCAGACGCGCTGGCCTTTTTTACCCATGATGATGGCGGTGCCGGTGTCCTGACAGGTTGGCAGAATGCCTTTTGCCGCGATATCGGAGTTACGCAGGAACTGCAGGGCGACGTACTTGTCGTTTTCGCTGGCCTGCGGGTCGCTGAGGATATCGGCAACCTGCTGCTGATGCGCCGGGCGAAGCATGAACGAGGCATCGTGGAACGCCTGTTGCGCCAGTAAGGTCAGGGCCTGCGGGTCAACTTTCAGGATCTCCTGTCCTTCAAATTCAGAGACAGAAACGTGGTCGCGGGTTAACAGGTAATATTCGGTCTGATCCTTGGCCAGCGGGAAAGGATCCTGATAATGGAAGGGTTTATTCGACATTGATCTCTCACTTACTGCTTCGGTCTGTTTATTTAGAGCAGATGTTCCGCTGCCCTGCTTAAAAGCGAGTCAGCCTATCCTACACAATTTTTTAACAAAAACTGAGACTAGTACGACTTTTTCCGCGCGCAGGTTACATCCGCCCGGTTTATTGCTTTAATACGGGCAGATAATTCCACATATGAAACAGGGCTTGATAATGCAAAAACTCATCAACTCAGTGCAGCACTACGCCTGGGGAAGTAAAACTGCGTTAACGGATCTCTACGGTATCGCCAACCCGGATAATCTGCCGATGGCAGAGTTGTGGATGGGGGCACACCCGAAGAGCAGCTCAAAAATTACCGATGCCCAGGGCGAACGTTTCCTGCGTGACGTTATCGAGGGTGATAAAGCCACGCTGTTGGGCAGCGCCGTCGCCGAACGCTTTGGCGAACTGCCTTTCCTCTTCAAGGTACTTTGCGCCGATCAGCCGCTCTCCATTCAGGTTCACCCGAACAAGCAGGCCTCCGAAGCGGGTTTTGCGAAAGAGAACGCAGCAGGCATTCCGCTGGATGCCGCCGAGCGTAACTATAAAGATCCGAACCACAAACCGGAACTGGTCTTCGCCCTGACGCCGTTCCTGGCGATGAACGCCTTCCGCGAGTTCTCCGAGATCGTTTCGCTGCTGCAGCCGGTTGCCGGGGCGCACAGCGCCATTGCCCACTTCCTTGAAAAACCGGATGCCGATCGCCTGAGCCACCTCTTCGCCAGCCTGCTTAATATGCAGGGGGACGAAAAATCCCGTGCGCTGGCGGTACTGAAAGCGGCCCTGAACAGCCAGAAAGGCGAACCCTGGCAGACCATCCGCGTCATTTCAGAATTTTACCCGGACGACAGCGGCCTCTTCTCTCCACTGCTGCTGAACGTGGTGAAACTGGAGCCGGGCGAAGCGATGTTCCTGTTTGCCGAAACGCCGCATGCCTACCTGCAAGGGGTGGCGCTGGAGGTAATGGCTAACTCCGATAACGTACTTCGTGCAGGGCTGACGCCGAAATACATCGACATCCCTGAACTGGTGGCCAACGTCAAATTCGTCGCGAAACCGGCAGCTGAACTGCTCACCCAGCCGGTTAAAAACGGCGCAGAGCTGGACTTCCCCATCCCGGTGGAGGACTTTGCGTTCTCCCTGCACGATCTCAGCAGCGAAGAGACCCGTATTGCCCAGCAGAGCGCGGCTATTCTCTTCTGCGTTGAGGGTGAAGCGGTGCTGAGCAAGGGCGAGGAGCGCCTGGTGCTGAAGCCTGGTGAGTCGGCCTTTATTGCCGCGAATGATTCCCCGGTTAGCGTCAGCGGCGTCGGGCGTCTGGCGCGGGTATTCAACAAGCTCCAGTGACCTGCTGAATTTTTTAACAATTTTTGCTAAGCTATTGCTAACCTTATGACCTCACCGGGCGGTTTTCACCGCTCGGTTTCATTTTATGGATAATCACGATGAAAAAATCGGTTATAGCTGCAGGCGTTATTGTTGCATTAGGACTGGTCTGGACGGGCGCGGCCTGGTACACCGGGAAACAGCTGGAGAGCCGTCTGGGCGAGATGGTGGCCCAGGCGAACAGTGAACTTAAGCGTACCGCGCCGGAAGCCGGGCTGGAACTGAGCTATCAGGATTATCAGCGCGGCGTGTTCAGCAGCCATCTGCAGATGGTCGTTAAGCCGGTAGCAGGAACCACTAATCCGTGGCTGCAACCGGGACAGAGCCTCGTGCTGAACGAAGATGTCGACCACGGTCCGTTCCCGCTGGCCCAGCTGAAATCCTTCAACCTCATCCCCTCTATGGCCTCGGTCAAATCGACACTGGTCAATAACGAAGCCTCTAAGCCGCTGTTCGATCTGGCGAAAAATGAGTCGCCTTTTGAGGTCAATACGCGCATCAGCTATGCCGGTGATACCCGTTCCGATATCGCCCTGAAAGCCCTGAATTACGAGAATGGCGACGAGCAGGTTGCGTTCAGCGGCGGTAACTTCCAGCTTGATGCCGATCGCGACGGCAAAAACGTCTCGCTGAAAGGTGACGCGGCAAGCGGCCGGGTCAACGCAGTGAACGAGTACGATCAGAAAGTCCAGCTGACCTTCAATAACCTGAGCATTGATGGCAACAGCCGTCTGACCAGTTTTGACGAGCGCATCGGCGATCAGAAACTGACCCTCGAAAAAATGGCTATCGCCATTGAAGGCAAAGAGATGGCGGTGCTGGAAGGCACAGATCTGAAAGCCACCGCGGATCTGTCTAAAGATGGCAAGAGCATCAACAGTCAGCTGGATTACAACCTGAAGAGCCTGAAAGTGCAGAATCAGGATCTGGGTACCGGCAAGCTGACCCTGAAGATCGGCAATATTGACGGTCAGGCATGGCACCAGTTCAGCCAGCAATATCGCGCTCAAAGCCAGGCGCTGCTGGCGGATAAAGAGCTAATGACCAACAATCCGGCGCTCTATCAGCAGAAAGCGGCGGAAGCCTTCTTCGGTAATCTGCCGATCCTGCTCAAAGGCGAGCCGGTAGTGACTATCGCGCCGCTGAGCTGGAAAAACAGCAAAGGCGAAACCAACTTCAACCTGTCGTTGTTCATGAAGGATCCCGCCACCGCCACCGGTGAAGCGCAGACGCTGGCGCAGGAAGTGGATCGCAGCGTGAAATCGCTGGAAAGCAAGCTGACCATCCCTATGGACATGGCGACCGAGTTCATGATCCAGATTGCGAAGCTGGAAGGCTATAACGAAGATGACGCCGGCAAGCTGGCCAGCCAGCAGGTGAAAGGCCTGGCGGCGATGGGACAGATGTTCCGCATCACCACCGTGGAAGATAACGTGATCGGCACCAGCCTGCAGTACAGCAATGGTCAGGTGACCCTGAATGGTCAGAAGATGCCGCTGGAGGAGTTCGTCGGCATGTTTGGCGTTCCGGCCCTGAACCTGGCGGTACCGGATGAACCTGCGGCTCCGCCAGCACCGGCTGCTCCGCCAGCGCCTGCGGTTCCTCAGCAGTAAACAGCAAAACCCCTCTGCGGAGGGGTTTTTTATTGCCAGTCATCCTTTCCAGCCGGTCAGGAAATCCATCAGCAGAGCGTTCACTTTCTCCGGTTGCTCTTCCTGCGGCAGATGCCCACACTCTTCAATACCATACGCCCTGAGATCGTCCGCCATTTCCGCCCAGACGCTCTGCATATCAAACAGCTTACCCACGGCGTGAAAATCATTGCCCCACAGCGACATCACCGGGCAGGCAATTTTGATCGCCGCGTCCGCCAGATCCTGCGCCACATCTTCAGCGTTGGCGCGATAATCGGCCATCGCCCCCCGCACGGCACCGGGTGCCTGATAGGCCCGGACGTAGGTATCAAACGCCTCGCCGCTGATGGTGGAAGGATCGTAAGTCCAGTCCGAGAAGAAATGGCGTAGCCAGATATGTTCCCGCCCGGCAATCAGGGCTTCCGGCAGATCGGGCACCAGGTGGAACAGAAAGAACCAGTACGCCCGGGCGATGGAGGCGTTCAAATCCCGCGCCACAATACGCGTGGGCACGTTATCCATCACCACCAGACGATCCACCCGTTCCGGATAATCTTTCGCAAAGCGGGTGGCGACACGCGCGCCGCGGTCGTGCCCCACCAGCACCACTTTCTTCAGGCCCAGGGCGTTCATCAGTTCCAGGATATCCCGCGCCATAGTGCGTTTATCGTAGCCGGAGGCCGGCTTATCCGTTTCTCCATACCCGCGCAAGTCCGGAGCAATGACCCGGTAGTGCTTCGACAGAACCGGGATTTGATAGCGCCAGGCGTAGTTCGTTTCCGGAAAGCCATGGAGCAGGATCACCGGTGCCCCTTCCCCCTCCTCCACCACAAACTGACGGATACCATTCGCTGTTACGGTGTAACTTTTCATTGTGATCGCCTCGTCTTATTTCAGCAGTGGCACGTCGGCCGCACGTTGATACGGGCCGTAAATCGCCGGGTTCCAGTTGTAACCCTGAGCGTTGGCGGTAATGTGCCCGATGCCCGGGAACGCCAGGTGCGCTGCCGCCAGCCATTCGCCCTCTTTTGCCAGGGCATTGAACTCTTGCCCACGCGATGAGGTGGCTTTTTTCGCATCCACGTCAAAGCGGATCGATACTTCCGGGTGCGGGAACTGCACCGCAGGGGCGTGGATCAGGTCGCCGATAAAGTTGATGCCTTTCCCCTCAGAGGCAAAACGATAGACCGTGCTGCCGGGCGTATGGCCGGGAGCGTAGGCCGTCTGGACTTCAGGGATCGGCGAGGCGGGCGGCACGAAGGTTTTCAGGCGTCCCGCCGCTTTATAGGAGGCCAGAGCGTGTTGGGCGATAGCGAAATACTCTTTTGCATTGGCGGGGGCGCTGGCCTCTTTCGCCGGATCCAGCCAGTAGTCAGCTTCCGCCTGCGGCACGTAAACCGTGGCATTAGGGAATAGCGCCTTACCCGCGGCATCGCTCAGGCCGCAGACGTGGTCCAGGTGGAGGTGGGTCAGGAAGAGGGTATCAACCTGCTCAGGGCGATATCCGGAGGCTTGCATGTTGGGAATCAATTGCCCTGCGGTTTGCGGCACGCAGTGGCCCGCCCCGCTGTCGATCATCACCAGATGCTTACCGGTGTTGACTAAAAAGGCGTTAAAGGAGGTGGGCATGCGCTCGGCATCAATCTTATGCTGCGCCAGCAGGTCGCGAATTTTGTCGGCTGAGAGCCCTTTTAACAGCGACGGCGAGAGATCGTTGTAGCCATCGAAAAGCGCCGTCACCTCATATTGCCCCACCGCCAGGCGATAGTAACCCGGCACCTGCTGTTTAATCTGCGCGGGTGCGTCAGCCCAAACGGATCCTGCCAAAAACAGGCCGCTGAGCGCTAAAACCGTTGTCCTCTTTTTCATCTTCACTCCGAATTCACTGTTTATCAGGATGTGGAGTGACTATGGCGCTATAACGCTAATTAGTGTAGATGTGTAATTTGATAGGCCAGCATAACGAGAATCGAGATAATGAGACTGGAAGATGTGGAAGTATTCGTGGAAGCCATCAAAGCGGGAAGCCTCGCGGGTGCCGCGCGTCGGCTCTCTATGAGCGCCATGGCGGCGTCGCGATGCCTGAATAATCTGGAAGCGGAGCTGGGGGTCCGGCTGGTACACCGCACCACGCGCTCCCTTTCACCCACCAGCGACGGCACCATCTTTTTACCCCATGCCCAGGCGCTGCTGGAAGATAAGACCAACGCCCTGGCCGACCTCTTTCCTGATGGTGCCCATCTTTCCGGGCGGCTTCGCATCACCGCCTCGGCGGCGTTTGGCCGTAAAATCATCGCCCCGATGCTGCCCGACTTTATGCGCCAGCATCCCGCCCTGCAGGTCGATTTACTCGCCACCGATGAGCAGGTTGATATTGTCGGCAGAGGAATAGACGTGGCGTTACGTATCGCCCCGCTGCGGGACAACCGTCTGGTGGCGCATCGCCTCTGTGATAACCCCCGAGACCTCTGCGCCAGCGCAGCGTATCTGACGGAGCATGGCTATCCAAAAACGCTCAGCGATCTTGCGGCGCACAGCTGCTTAACCACCTCTGATACCACCCACTGGACGTTCGACCAGGGGGGACAGCGAAGCAAACAGAAAGTATCGGGGCGGTTTTCGGCGAATTCTATCGAGGCGATCTTTGAGGCGTGCCTGGGCGGCATGGGCATTGCCAACCTGTCCCGCTGGTATCTTGAGCCCGCCTTCGCGCAAGGTCTGGTGGAGCGGCTCGCGCTGGAGGATGCCAGGCCGGAATCGCTGGCCGTCTGGGCCGTCTACCCGACGTCGCGGTTGATTCCGGTTAAGGTGCGCAAGTTTGTCGAGGCTCTGGAGGCGCGGCTGGAACGTAACCCGCTCACGCCGCATGGATAATGTTATTTCACCGTCACCAGGCGGGCCGACACAATCTGATGCCCCGCCTGCACGTCGGCTTTATCGATCCGCTGCATAATTCTCTCGGCCAGGGTATAGCCCATTTCCCGCGCCGGGGTGGTGGCCCAGACAATCGGTAGATCGTCCAGCGCGTTCTCTGACACATCCGCAAAGGCGCCCAGCGCCACCTGATGACCAAAGAAGGTTTCAACCCCACCTTCCCCGCTCTGGCGCCCGGCACGGATTAAGCCGAACCAGGCGCCCATGGCGATAACGTCGTTATAGCAAATCACGGCGCTGATGGTGGGGCTGGCGCGTAGCAAGCTACCGATCGCCTCCGCCGCCTGCTTGTGGCGGGATTCACACTCCACCACCCACTCGCTGTGGAACGGCAGGCCATATTTGATCAGCGTCGCGCAGTAGCCACCCACCCGTTCGGCGCGCGTCAGGGAGGAGCTTTTACCGCCCAGCCAGGCAATTCGCTGATGGCCGCGGCGAATAAGATGTTCGGTCAGCATTTGTGCTGCCTGCATGTTGTCCGGGCGCAGGGTATCCGCTTCGTCGAGATAGCTGGCGCGGGAGGCAAACACCAGCGGAACCCCTTTGGCTGCCGCCCGCTCGCACAGCTCATTGCTTACCCCGGAGGCCCCGGCAACGATCACCCCATCCACCCCCTGCGTCAGCAGCATATCAAGGCGCTGGAGCAGCTGATCCGCTTCCCGGCCGCCATGGAGTAAAAATACCATCCTCCCCTGGGCTTCCAGCGCCTCCGTCAGGCCCGCCGTCAGTTCGGCATAGAACGGCGACGTCAGGTCGCGGACGATCAGGCCAATCACCCCGCTTTGCCCACCCCTCAGCGCCGATGCCTGGCGGTTGCGAACGAACCCCAGTTGCTCCACCGCCTCGTTGACGCGCTGGCCCGTCGCAGGGGAGATGCGCCCTTTCCCGCTCAGAACCAGTGAAACCGTGCTCACAGAGACACCCGCCGCCAGCGCAACGTCGTTGATAGTAATTTTTTTCGCTACAGCCATGTGTGGGGTGTCTCCCTGATAATGAGATCGGTAAAACGTTTTATCAATACGTTATCTTTATACCCTCTGCCAAAGCCTGAGAATGTGATTTAGCGCGCACTAAACTTTGATAAAACGTTTTATCTTCTCGCAGCACTGAGGCAGGTAAATCTATTTTAACAATAAAGGAGTCGTTTTATGACGGCGAAAGCAGCACAAAAAATCTCGCTGTGGGAGTTTTTCCAGCAACTGGGTAAAACTTTTATGCTGCCCGTGGCACTGCTCTCCTTCTGTGGGATCATGCTGGGCATCGGCAGCTCGCTCAGCAGTAACGATGTCATTACCCTGATCCCTTTTCTGGGCAACCCGGTCTTGCAGGCAATTTTTATCTGGATGAGTAAGGTCGGCTCCTTCGCCTTTAGCTTCCTGCCAGTGATGTTCTGTATCGCCATTCCGCTGGGCCTGGCCCGCGAAAACAAAGGCGTGGCGGCATTTGCCGGGTTTGTGGGGTACGCGGTAATGAACCTGGCGGTCAACTTCTGGCTGACTGCGAAGGGGATCCTGCCCACTACCGACGCGGCGGTGCTCAAAGCCAATAACATCCAGAGCGTACTGGGGATCCAGTCGATCGACACCGGGATCCTCGGCGCGGTGATCGCAGGGGTGATCATCTGGCTGCTGCATGAGCGTTTTCACAATATCCGCCTGCCGGACGCGCTGGCCTTCTTCGGTGGTACGCGCTTTGTGCCGATTATTACCACCGTCGCCATGGGCCTGTTTGGCCTGGTGATCCCGCTGGTGTGGCCGATTTTCGCCCTGGGTATTACCGGTATCGGGCATATCATCAACAGCGCGGGCGATTTTGGCCCGATGATTTTCGGCACCGGTGAGCGTCTGCTGCTGCCTTTCGGCTTACAACATATCCTGGTGGCGCTGATCCGCTTCACCGAAGCCGGTGGCACCATGGAGGTCTGCGGCCACTCGGTAAGCGGCGCACTGACCATCTTCCAGGCGCAGTTAAGCTGCCCGACCACCCACGGCTTCTCGGAGAGTGCCACCCGCTTCCTCTCCCAGGGGAAAATGCCAGCCTTCCTCGGCGGCCTGCCGGGTGCGGCGCTGGCGATGTACCACTGCGCCCGTCCGGAAAACCGTCATAAGATTAAGGGCCTGTTGATCTCCGGCGTTATCGCCTGCGTGGTCGGCGGTACCACTGAACCGATCGAGTTCCTGTTCCTGTTCGTGGCACCGGTACTGTACCTTATTCACGCCGTGCTGACCGGCCTGGGCTTTACCACCATGGCGGTGCTGGGTGTCACCATCGGTAATACCGACGGCAACGTGATTGACTTTGTGGTGTTCGGCATTCTGCACGGCCTGTCGACCAAGTGGTATCTGGTGCCGGTGGTGGCCGCGATCTGGTTTGCGGTTTACTACGGCATCTTCCGCTTCGCCATCACCCGCTTTAACCTGAAAACGCCGGGTCGCGATATTGAGAGCGCGGCGAGCGTGGAGCAGGCAGTGGCGGGCGTAACTGGCAAATCCGGCTACAATACGCCGGCGATCCTCGCGGCGCTGGGCGGTGCGGATAACATCACCTCTCTGGACAACTGCATTACCCGTCTGCGCCTGTCGGTGGCAGATATGTCCAAAGTGGACACCAACGCCCTGAAGGCCAATCGCGCCATCGGCGTGGTTCAGCTCAACCAGCACAATTTGCAGGTGGTCATCGGCCCGCAGGTGCAGTCGGTGAAAGATGAACTGGCGACCCTGATGCGAACAGTAGAAGCCTGATGCCCCAGCCCCCTCCCCAGGAGGGGGTTCTCTTTTAAGGAGACGTTATGTTTGATTTTTCTGCCGTCGTGGATCGTCACGGCACCTGGTGTACCCAATGGGACTATGTTGCTGACCGCTTCGGCGCCGCAGATCTGCTGCCGTTTACCATCTCGGACATGGATTTTGCCACTGCCCCCTGCATCATCGAGGCTCTGCAAGCTCGCATCAGCCACGGAGTGTTTGGCTACAGCCGCTGGAAAAACGACGAGTTCCTTGGGGCGGTAGCGCACTGGTTCCGGCAGCGCTTCAACAGCTCCATCGATACCAGCGCCATCGTCTATGGCCCCTCGGTGATCTATATGGTGTCGGAGCTGATTCGCCAGTGGTCCAACGCAGGCGACGGGGTGGTGATCCACACCCCGGCCTACGACGCGTTTTACCATGCCATTGCGGGCAATAACCGTCAGGTGGTGCCTGTTGGCCTGCATAAGACGGCGGCGGGCTGGCAGTGCGATATGGCCGAACTGGAAGCGGTATTGGCACAGCCGCAGAACAAGATCCTGCTGCTCTGTAGCCCGCACAACCCGACGGGCAAGGTCTGGACCCGGGACGAGTTAGCGACCATGGCTGAACTTTCTGCGCGTCACGGCGTGGCGGTGGTAAGCGATGAAATTCATATGGATATGGTCTGGGGCAACCATCAGCACACCCCCTGGTGCGAAGTGGCGCAGGGAAAATGGGCGCTTCTGACTTCCGGCTCCAAGAGCTTTAATATTCCTGCTCTTACCGGCGCATACGGTTTGATCGGTGATGAAGCCAGCCGCATGGACTATTTGCCGGCGCTAAAGGGGCGCGACGGCCTCTCTTCGCCCTCGGTGCTGGCGCTGGTGGCGCATATTGCCGCCTACCAACAGGGTGAAGCCTGGCTGGATGCGCTGCGCAGTTATCTGGAGGCCAACCTGCACTATGTAGCCGACAGGCTCAATGGTGCCTTTCCGGCGTTGAACTGGCAACCGCCAGAGGCGACCTATCTGGCGTGGATCGATCTACG